>CAZLDC010000064.1:284-5902 GCA_964558385.1 uncultured Gammaproteobacteria bacterium | reverse complement strand
AGATTCATATTGAGAATAATTGAATAATGAAATAAACGAATAATGGAATAAGCGAATGAGCGTTGATCCGATTGTTCACTTTTAATTCAATTATTCTATTATTCCATTATTTTATTATTCTATTATTATTCCTGTATTCCATAGGTCTTCTCTCCATAATCCCGTATCACGTGCTTCATTTCAAGAATCGTGATAGTAGCAGCCACATCAGACGCGGTCAAGCCACTTCCTCTGACGATTTCATCTATATGGACATGTTCATTTATTAAACATTCGAGAATTTTCTGTTCTTTTACCGTCCCCGCTTTGTATTTGAAATTGGTAGTATTTGACTGTTTGGTAGTATTGGTAGTATTTATATCCAACTCTTCCAATATATCCTCTACCCGCTCCACCAGCTTAGCGCCTTTTTTGATGAGAGCCGCCGGACCCGCGCTATAGGGACTCGTGATCGGACCCGGTACGGCAAATACATCTCTACCCTGCTCGAGCGCGTTGTTTGCGGTGATAAGCGCTCCGCTGTCGCTTGCGCCTTCGGTGACTAAAACTCCCAGCGAAAGACCGCTGATGATGCGGTTCCTCGCCGGAAACAGGCCCTTGTTGGGCCGAAGCCCCAAGGGCATCTCCGAAACAATTGCTCCACCTCCTTCTTCCCCAATCTGGTGGTACAATCTAGCATTACTTGGCGGCGCGATAATGTCAATACCACACCCGAGGACCGCGATGGTATGGCCACCGGACTCGATTGCTTCCCTGTGGGCGACGGCATCCACGCCATAGGCCATGCCTGAGATGATTGTAAATCCGTAAGAGACGAGGCTTTTGACCATACGCCGCGTGACATCCTGCCCATACGACGTTATTTTTCTCGTGCCGACGACGGCGATCGTCCGGTCGAGGGTAAGTTTCGCCTGGCCGGGCTTAGATTTGACATACAGAAGAAACGGCGCATCCGGAATTTCTTTGAGGAGCTTAGGATACCGCGGATCGGTAATGGGCAAGACGTGAATGCGGAGTTTTTGCAGTGTTGTACAATATGCATCCAAAGGAAATGACGATCGGAAACGGATCAATGCATCCGTCAGTTTTTCCCCTAAGTGAATCCTGTTAAGTTCGTTTGGACTTGCCTCCCAGGCGGCACGGGCGCTGCCAAAATACTCATAGAGAAGCCGGAATCGTACCGGTCCGATGCCGGGAAATACACTGAAGGCGATCAGTGAGGAAAGCTCTTCATCATACATATATATTACGTTTCAGGTGTCATGAGCAGTAGATATCTTGCTTGATATATGATACATGACGCATGACACATCATTACCTTACGAACCACTCTTCCAATATTTTTTTGGCAATCGGTGCGGCAATTTCGCTCCCTTCGCCAGCTCCCTCCACGAGAACCGTGACGGAAAGTTCCGGTTCTCCGGAAATAGTATTTGAATCCGTACGTCCCACCTTCGCTAAAGCTACGGCGGGTAAAGGTGCGAAAGCCGTAAACCAGGCATGCGTTTTGTTGTCCGGATCGCCGAACTCAGCCGTACCGGTTTTGCAGGCGAGAGGCACAAGTAAGTCAGGAGTGACGAGTGAGGAGTGTAAAGTGGATGAATCGCTTGCAACGTTTTCATCACTTTTTACTTTTGACTTTTCACTTTTCACTTTGAAATTGAATAGCGGCCACCCGGTGCCACCGGGCTCGCACGCTTTTTTCATGCCATCAGTAATAAGATCAATGGTCTCAGGTTTTATATTCAAACTCTTACAATGAGCTGATTGCTGATTGCTGATAGCTGATTGCATTTTCTCTATCGTTGGCCGGCATAGCTTCCCTTGATTTGCAATACTATTGGTCCACGCATTAACCTGCAGGGGAGTCGCGAGCATATACCCCTGTCCGATACTGATGTGATACGTGTCTCCCACATACCATGCATCATTGCGTGCGGCTTGGTCCTGTGGGGTTGCAAACCGGAGCTTCTTCCATGCAGGATCCGGCATGAGGCCGGCGGCTTCGCCCGGAATTTCAATGCCGAGTGGCTTTCCCATTCCCATGCGTTTGGCCCACAGTGCAAGCTTGGTAATTCCGATTTTTTCACCGGCTTTATAAAAAAAGATGTCATTACTTCTCTGGATCGCTTTCACGAGGTCGACCAGCCCCTCCGTTTTGCCGTATTTCGTAAAGTACCAATTGCCGAAACGAAACGGTCCGATGACAACTTCCCCGGTGTCTTCTATGAGGGTATTTGCCTTGAGTAATCCCTCCTCGAGTCCGGCAATTGCGGTGATAATTTTAAACGTGGATCCGGGAGGATAGAGGCCGCCGATCCCACGGTTAAACATCGGCAGATCAGGATGTTCAAAAAGCTGGTCGTATGCGGACGGGGAAAGGCTGCGGGCAAAGACATTCGGATCAAAGGAAGGACTTGTAATGAGGGCAAGGATTTCGCCGGTTGTCGGTTGTGAGACAATGACTGCCCCCTTTTCTCCAGCCGGAAAGACTCTCATTGCTCCCTCACTGATGCTGCGATCGAGGCTCAGTGTAATGTCCTCCCCGGAGATTTCCTCCACCCGCCCCAAGGTGCGTGTGACCTGGCCGTCAGCGCTTACCTCGACCAGTTCCCGTCCATCGCGCCCCCGTAGCCGGTCTTCATATACGGCTTCAGCCCCGAGTCGGCCGATCCTATCCCCAGGGCGGTAACTGCGCAGATTAAAATAGGAATCCGAGAGCTCTTTCGAGCTAATTTCACCGGTGTACCCGACGACGTGGGCAGTTGCCGGACCTGCAGGATAGACCCGTCGATAATCGACCTCGATATACGCGCCGTGCGGTAACCCTGTTGTGTTGAGATCGTCATATTCTTGTTGGCCGAGCGTTTTTGTGCACGGGGAGGCTGCGTCTGTTGGGCAGGGCTCTATAAGTCGGTAGACCTGCTCGTTTTGAGCAAGTGGCCTGCCGGTCCGGTCAAGGATGCGGCCCCGCGGAGCGTGACGGATAAGCTCTCGCGTGCGGTTGCCGTCGCTGAGCGCTCTATACTCATGGCCCCGGATAAGGGTGAGATCAAACAGCCTCCAGCCGAGGACAAACAGGGCGATAAACAAAACTGAACTGAACAGAAGTGCTCTACCTGAGCCCTGCCACCAGCCGGGTGCTTTTGGTTTGCCAAATGATGACCGGCTTTTTTGTTCAATCGAGATGAAATCTGAGAAAGCCTGCCCGAGTTTCATAAAAAAGGTGACCTGTGTCAGGTGACACGTGTCACGTATCACGATTATGAACATTTTTTATGGAACTTGATACATGACACGTGATACAAAAAGGAATCCCCACGAATAGATGGCACCGGCAATTACTTGTGCTGTGGAATGGTTCCTACTTACCACTCTCGCCCAGCCTATCAAAGGAATCAGGAGGAGTATCGGCCACCAAGTCCATCCATACCAGAGAATGACAAGACCAGTTGCAAGAGCGAGTCCACCCGCATGGCCGGATATTTTCCAAAAAAGGGAAATCAAAAAAAATCCTGCGATCCAGCATTCATAGAATATAAAAAGATTTCTGAATGCCTCGTTTCCGAATATGTACGAAAGCCAAATATTCACAAGTCCAAATACAAGGAGCACGCCGATGATCATAGGTCTATGGGAAAGAGTTTTGATGTCCCAACCGCTTTGCGTTTTGCGTCGTGCAAAATACATCCGGAGTATCACGAGTGGCGCTATCATGACAAATGAAATCAGGAGGACTATGCGCCAGAGCGCATCCCCGCGCAGATCCATTCGATACGCTCCAAGGATAGATATCGCACCCATGACCCACATGGGATCCAGTAGACGGGAGATGATGACGGCTACTGTCATAACTTTCTCGCTGCGACCTTTACTTTTCTCAGAAGCACCTCATCGGTTAAGAGCTTACCGCAGCCGCGCACGACTGCGGTTTGCGGATCATCGGTCACCCAAACCGGCATTTTCAGCTCATTGGCAATCAGTCGGTCAATGCCGGCAAGCATGGAGCCGCCGCCGGCGAGGATGATGCCGTGTTCGATGATATCTCCCACGAGCTCAGGCGGTGTCTCCTCTATCGTCTCGCTGATCGCTTCAATGATCTGATGCACGACCGTAGCGAGCGCTTCGCGTATTTCGGATTCATTGATGCGCACGGATCTGGGAAGCCCTGTCTCGATGTCCCGCCCCCGCACGACTGTGACTCGGTCATTTTTGTCCGTCGGATACGCACTGCCGATTGTGATTTTTACCTCCTCGGCTGTCTGCTCGCCGACCAGAAGCGAGTGTTTGAGACGGATGAAGTTCCCGATAGCATCGTCCATCTCATCCCCTGCGACCCGGATGCTGCGGTTGACGACGATGCCGCCTAAGGAAAGCACGGCAATTTCACTCGTCCCCCCGCCGATGTCGCAAATAAACGTCCCCTGGCTCTCCTGGATGGGGAGTCCGGCACCGATTGCTGCTGCCATGGGCTCTTCGATCAGAAGCACCTCGCGCGCGCCGGCGACGAGTGCTGCCTCCTGCACGGCACGCCGCTCGACTTCCGTGACGCCTGAGGGGATGCCGACGACGACCTTTGGGCGGGGGATGTTTGGCAGCATCGGATTTTTCGGAGCGTTATGCACCGCGCGGATGTAGTGGGTCAGCAGGGAGGCCGCTGCGTCAAAGTCGCTGATGACCCCATCGCGCAGCGGCCGGATGGCTTCGATTGTGCCCGGCGTTTTGCCAAGCATCCGTTTGGCTTCGCGTCCGATCGCGACAATTGCTTTCGTTTTTTTGTGCCGTGCAACGACGGAGGGTTCCCGCACGACAATGCCTTTATCTTTGACAAACACGAGGACCGATGACGTTCCCAGATCTATCCCCAAATCATGAGAAAGAAGACCAAAGAGGAAATCAAAGATTAGGCTATTCTATCATATTGCGCCCCCGAGTAAGCAGTGGTACAGTGGGTATATGAAAAAGACGGGGCGCGATCTCAAACGATCCGTGACACTAGGTGATTTGGATGATCTCGGTGCGCAGATTATCACGGTGATCACAAAAACACTCCAGGAATATCCTACCAAAGAGGATCTAAAGCAGGCGATTGGCAGGGTGGAACAGAAAGTTGATAATTTGGGAAAGAAGGTCGATAAAATGAGTTATGAATTATCCGATGTTCACAGACGAGTGATTGATCTGGAAGTGGATACTGTTCCCCGTAAAGATTTCCAAGACCTCAAATTCCTCGTTGCTACTCATCGGTACGGTTAAAGCTTGAGGCTAGGTGCTGGGTAAATCCGCGGTGTATGTTTACAACTTATCGATCAAGCACGTGCGGGTGTGAAAAGTTGTGATAGTAATTACCAAATTTTTTCAAGACTTTGTACAACAATATCAGGACGTGCTCTTTTGCTCATCGGTACATTTCCGTACATATCAGGAGGAACTACAATACAAAATTCAGTTACATCCCATGTTTCCGTAATCAAAAGACCATAGCGGGGATTATTGGGATCAGGCACCTCAATAGATATATTGGTCTCCGGTGTTCCTCCATTTTTGGGAGTTAACGTGAAAGGTCCTAATGATCGACCAACGAGCGTTCGTGTTTTTGTGCCCCCTAAATACGTTAC
>CAZLDC010000064.1:0-274 GCA_964558385.1 uncultured Gammaproteobacteria bacterium | reverse complement strand
AATAAAGGAAATTCTTCCTCCATTGCTGGTGTTTCAGGAATTGGCATATAGTTGTTTTATATCAATTTCAAGATTATTCTATTGTAATGTAATTAAAAATATTGCTCGTTTCGGCTTCGGATGGAACATTTCCGGAGACGGAAACAGCAGCCGAGCGTCAAATTTCAAAAATGCATGTTCCATGCTTCGAATGTTTTCAATTCAAAACATAAAACATGCAGGTGTGAAGAGTAAAATAAGAGATTGACCGATTGGTCAACAAAATAGAATAAAT
>CAZLDC010000063.1:3302-6056 GCA_964558385.1 uncultured Gammaproteobacteria bacterium | reverse complement strand
ACTCGCCCCACCGGGAAGCACTCCGTCTATGGACGGTTGCGCGACAAACGACCCCACATTATCCGGCGTGACACTACCCCCATAGATGACCCGCGGGACACCCGTATTATGCTTTATCGACGCGATTGTCTGGTTTGCATTGTCCGGCGTATCGCTTTTGCCCGTACCAATTGCCCAGATAGGTTCGTACGCCACGGTACTCACCCCCGCCGGCACCGGCGTTTTATCATCCTGCACACAGTAGATGACCTTGAGTCCCGACTCTCTGGCTTGCACAACCTTCTTCGCCAACAATTCATCTGTTTCTGAGAAATGGTTCCTGCGCTCAGAGTGTCCGATGATCGCCCAAGACCCAAGTTCTTTCACTTGTCTCGCGCTCACTTCTCCGGTGTATGCGCCGCCCGCAAACGGCGACAGGTCCTGTGCCCCGAGTTCAATAGGAGATTTTAACCGGTCAATCTCGTGCTTGAGCGGATACAATAACGTAAACGGCACGCAAATCACAACGGTCGCATGTCCCCATTTGACATTTAACATTTGACATTTGACATTGAACTGTTGAAGCCATTGCTTTGCTTCAAGAATGGTTTTATTACTCTTCCAATTTCCGGCAATGAGGATGTTCTTCATTATGCTAAGATTATAATCTATGTCCAACACGCTCCTCAATGACTTAAACGAAAAACAGCAGGAAGCAGTCCGGCATACGGACGGGCCTATCCTTATTCTCGCCGGAGCCGGCAGCGGAAAGACGCGCGTCCTCACCTACCGGGTAGCGTACCTGATAGCCGAAAAACATGTTGATCCCCACAACATCCTCATGCTCACGTTCACCAATAAAGCCGCAAACGAAATGAAAGAACGCATCCGCAAATTACTTATTTCGAATCTACGAAGTAACGAACTAACGAATAACGGCATACCCTTCGCCGGAACATTCCATTCATTGTGCGTCAAGATACTCCGGCGGGATGGCGCTCAAATCGGTATCGGACAGGATTTTCTCATCTATGACAGCGAAGACCAGTTGGACGCAATAAAATCCGTCATGAAATCGCTGGATATCTCCACGAAAAACACTAACCCCGGCGCAGTCCTGCATACCATATCACAGGCCAAAAACGAACTTATTTCTGCGACGGAATATCCGCAGTACGCCCGCGGATACTTTCAGGAAGCGGTAGCCCGCGTCTATCTCGCTTACCAAAAACTTCTGCGAAACAATAATGCGCTGGATTTTGACGATCTCCTGCAGTATAGCGTCCGGCTGTTTGAATCCTCCGGTGACACCCTCGGCCGCTATCAGGAAACATATCGCTATGTACTCGTGGATGAATACCAGGATACGAACAAGGCTCAATATCAACTCGTAAAACTTCTCTCCGGCAGATACCACAATCTCTGCGTCGTGGGAGACGCGTCCCAGTCCATCTACCGTTGGCGCGGAGCGGATTTCCGAAACATCGTCAACTTCAAATCCGATTTCCCGGGGGCTTTTGTATTTAACCTCGAACAGAATTACCGATCTACGCAAACGATATTGGATGCCGCCTTCGGCGTCATCTCCAAAAACACGAGTCATCCGGTCCTCAAACTCTGGACCGATAACAAAAAAGGCGACAAAATCACCCTTTATGAAGCGCGCACCGAACACGATGAAGCGACGTTTCTCGTGCAGACGATTCTCCAGGAGAGCCGTCCCTTCACAGACTTTGCGGTCCTGTACCGCACGAACGCCCAATCACGGGTCATCGAAGAAGCATTTCTTCACGCCGGCATCCCGTATACGCTCGTGGGTGGCACGCGGTTTTATGAACGCCGAGAAATTAAAGATGTCCTTGCGTATCTGCGGCTTCTTGCCAATCCCAAAGATTCCGTATCCAGGAACCGCATAGAAAAGCTCGGCAAAGGAAGAATGGAGCGCTTCAGGGCATTTGCAGACCGAAAGACCCAAGACGCGAAATTAGTGGATCTCACGACCCTCGAACTCATGGACCAGACCCTGGAGGCGACGGACTATCTGTCCCTCTATAACGCCAATGTCGAGGAGGAAGCATACCGACTGGAAAATATTAAAGAGCTGCGCTCCGTCGCGACGGAATTTCCCGTACTCCGGGAATTTCTGGAAACCGTCGCACTCGTCGAGCAGGAATACCAACCGAAAAATCAACGCGGAAAGGAAGATAACAGAGATACCGTCACCCTGATGACCATGCACGCGGCCAAGGGACTAGAGTACCCGGTCGTTTTTATGGTCGGCATGGAAGAGGGGCTGTTCCCCCACAGCAGAAGCATCATGGATCGGGAGGAACTGGAAGAGGAGCGACGGCTCTGCTACGTCGGAATCACGCGTGCCAAAGAGAGACTCTATATCAGCTTTGCCAACAGGAGACTGTATTTCGGGACCAGAACCCAAAACATGGTTTCACGATTTTTATCGGACATACCGGAGCATGCACTCGAGCTGTCCGTATCGCTCAATGCAGACAGGGGCTTTCACGCCGACGACTTTCTTTTATAAATCAAAGCCAGGCTTTGATTGTCCCTAGCGCGTTAAGACGCTCCAAAAATCCGAAGTGCCATAAGAATAAGCGTTCCCATGACGACCAGAAGCGACAGGAGTATCTCGATAAGCAAAAAAAATCGTGCAACGCCGCGCACATGACCGAAAGAAAAAAGAGGCGGGATGATCCGGCTGTCTATCGGTAGCCATTGGGCGGGAGAGACGGAATGTTTTCCTTTTCGTTTCATCCT
>CAZLDC010000063.1:693-3292 GCA_964558385.1 uncultured Gammaproteobacteria bacterium | reverse complement strand
GCGATAATTACCCGTATGCACGCATCTCACCCGCTCCAATCACCGGCCTGGGAAACATTCCGCCGTGCTATGGGCATTGACGTAGTGCGGACAGATTACGGCCTACTCACCTTTCACGCCATTCCCTTTACCCCTTTCACCATCGGCTACTTTCCTAAAGGACTGTCCCCGACTCAATCAATGGTAGACCAACTCATACAAATCGGCAAACAAAAACGTGCCATCTTCATCCAACTCGAACCCAATAGTATTGGAAATTGGAAATTGGAAATTGGAAATTATAATCTCCGCCCCTCCCATCACCCGCTTTTCACCAAATATACCTTTGTGTTAGACCTTACCAAATCAGAAGACGATCTGCTCAAAGCTATGCATCCCAAGACCCGGTACAACCTGAAGGTTGCACAAAAGCATGGTGTGGTGATTCAGGAGGACAATAGCCCGCAAGCTTTTGAGGCGTATCTGACCCTTTCCCAAGAAACGACTGCCCGCCAGGGATTCTATGCGCATTCCAATACGTATCACCGGCGCATGTGGGAAATCCTACACCCCGAAGGCATTGCTCATCTTTGGACTGCAACGCTTCATGGAGAAGTGCTTGCTGCATGGATTATTTTCACCTGGGAGAAAATGCTCTACTATCCCTACGGAGCATCTTCGCGGCAACACCGTGAGACTATGGCCCCAACGCTGCTCCTATGGGAGATCGCACGTTGGGGTAAACGCCAAGGATACAAAGCTTTTGATCTCTGGGGTGCGCTCGGTCCTACACCCGACGACCATGATCCATGGTATGGATTCCACCGATTTAAACAGGGATTCAATCCTCAGCTCGTAGAGTTTGTGGGGTCCTTTGACCTCGTTCTCCATCCATGGCTTTACCGACTGTACAAGGTTGCGGATATCATCAGATGGAGGATGTTAAAAAAATAAATGGATATCCAACAATCGCCCCTCTATGCTACATACATCGCGTCTCTTGGATGGCATGTCGAGTCAGTGGCTGATAGCCAACTTTTTGTAAAACAATTTCCTCTCTATGGTGGATTTGCCAAACTCCAACGCACCACAAGCCTTCCCAGCATGTCCCGTCTTTTGCCGCTTTTGAAAAAATATCATGTTAAAAAATTGAGCGTCGAACCGGATGCTGGTATTCCACAAAAAAAATTTTCCCATTGGATTGCCGAAATATCTCCCCATGTTTCCATCGTCACCACTCCGTATATACCTACAAAAACAATCCGTGTTGATCTTGCTGTTTCAGAGGATACTCTATTTAAAAAATTTTCCGAAGCCAAACGGCGGGCTGTCCGACGCGCACAAAAAAACAATCTACAAATCTACGAATCTACGAATATTCTGGACTTAATACAAGTCAAAAATAAATCTGCTGGTTTTTTTGGATTTATCACGACATCCGGCATTGATAAACTCTGGCCTATTTTCGCTCCAAAAAATGCAGCTATTCTGCTGGCATATCAGGACAAGAGACAAGCAACAAGAGACGGAAAAGATTGTGTGGGGGGGATATTGCTTCTGTTTTGGGACACCATCGCCTATTACTGGATTGCGGGGGCGACCCGGGAAGGAAAAAAGTTGTTTGCTCCGACCATCCTCGTTTGGGAAGCGCTCAAACTTGCCAAAAAACACGGGGCGAAACAGTTTGATTTTGTCGGAGTCTGGGATGAACGATTGCCACGAGAGAATCATAACTGGAAAGGCTTCACAAAATTTAAAGAAGGCTTCGGCGGCACCGAACTCTACTATCCTATTGGCATCGAATAACACCGAATGTTTAATACTATTTTGACTGATTATCACAAAATGATGCACGTGCATAATTTTGTGATGTGAATTCTTCTTCTAAACTTTCAGTGCTTCTAATTCCACGCTTCACAGATGAGACGGAACTCACAAAAATCACAATGTTTCCCAGGGGTGGGCCGGAAATCACTTTTTGATATTTCATCTGCTCTCATGGATATTTCCTCCTTAGCGTGACGGAGTTGATCTTCTGTTCGTGTAGCGGATATTTTTGTCTGGTCCTCAAAGAAATAAAATGACACGATCACATCCTCCGGTTTTTTCCCGTACACCCCGGACTCAGTAGCCGCAAGCGCGTAAACCGTCAGCTGCATGTCACGCCGTACATCCTTGCCTTTCGGTGTCTGTCCGGTTTTATAGTCTATGATTTCTATTTTCCCGCCGGGGAGCATATCGACCCGATCGATCCTTCCTCCAAGCGTGAGCTTCGGAGTAATATGGATATTAAATGACGCCTCCAAATCCATCGGTATCCTCTTGGGGTCAAATCCTTTATCGTAAAATCCCTCCAGCAGTTCACGGCCGCGTTTTTTCATTTTTGCTTCGTAGTGTTTATCCCCGTACCCCAACGGCGACCAACGTTTATCCAGCAGATCGATCAACAGATCTTTTGTGGGCGTTGTCCCTGCCTTCACCATCTCATAAAATTCCCGGACCGTCCGGTGAACCGTATCGCCAAAGGAAAGCGCGGCAGATGGCGGTACCGGTATTCTGATGACGTACCGGTATTTGTACTGCAGCGGACAGGTCAGAAACGAATCCATCTGAGAATAAG
>CAZLDC010000063.1:0-683 GCA_964558385.1 uncultured Gammaproteobacteria bacterium | reverse complement strand
ATTGGAAATTGAAAATTGGAAATTTCTTCGCCCAATGCTTCCCCGATAAACGGTGAAAGTTTTTTCTCCCGTTTTCCCTCCCCGTAGAATTTGGCGGCGGTCAGATACAGGAAGTCCCTTGACCGCGTCATCCCGACGTAGAATAACCTTCGTTCCTCCTGCAAATGAAAGTCTCCCGTCGGCAAGATTTCTTTTATCAAATCGTCAGGAATAGGAATTTGTTCCTTGCGTTCTCTCGTCGGAAACCGTGCATCAACGAGATTAACGAGAAACACGACCGGAAACTCGAGTCCCTTGGCGGAATGAATCGTCAGGATGTTGACGGCATTTTGCGCTGCCCAGTCTGTATCTGTCGCTGCAGGTGATTCACCCAAATTCATGAGAAGTTCTATCCAGTCAACGACTGCAAACACGCTCGCGTCCTCGTGACTACCTTCATACCCCTTGAGCTTATCAAAAAACTTCGCGATGTTTGCCGCAGCGGTTTCTTCTTTCGCCGTTTTGTACATCGTCATCTGTGTCAGGAGTCCTGTGTCTTGTAAAAAATAATAAAGGATTTGCCCTGCTGTTTCTCTTTTAATAAGTCCAAGATGCTTATGGACCATTTCGACGAGCTTGGTGATACTCTCCTGATTCCTAATTCCTAATTCCTGATTCGATTTTTTGATTTGTTCGCATGCTTC
>CAZLDC010000062.1:0-6090 GCA_964558385.1 uncultured Gammaproteobacteria bacterium | reverse complement strand
TATACTTCGATAACTCAGGTTTGTAACCTTCGTTACTCAGTATATACCCATCTAATCTGCTTTTTCGCTCTTTCGAGCTGCAAACCAGAGTAAGATAGGTATAGAATACAGTCATATGGCTTGGGTTGTTCGGTTTTTCCAAACCGCAAGAGGAAATTACCCGGTGAAAGAATTTATAGAGAATCTGGATGAAGCTACTTACGCAAAAACACTTCATCTGATAAAACTTTTAAGTACAAACGGTCCCTTTCTAAAGCCTCCGTATATCAAGAAGATTGTCAATAATTTATACGAACTCAGAATTTCCGGAAAAATATCAGTGAGAATTCTATATACCATCGTGCGTAATGAGTATTACCTCCTTCATGTTTTTCAGAAACAAAGCCAGAAGGCGCCAAAGAAGGAATTTGCCATAGCGATTGACAGGATGAAAGAAATAATATAGCATATATGCTATATGACGAGAAATCATATCACTGTTACTGATTGGGTGGGAGAGTCTCTGAAAAATCCTACCATTAAAGCTGAGTATGATAAGCTTCAGCCTGAATTTGCAGTGGTACAGGCAATGATTGACGCACGCATGGGTAAAAACGTAACACAAAAGGCGCTCGCGAAAAAAATCGGTACAAAGCAGTCGGTCATATCAAGGTTGGAGACGGGACGAGGTAATCCTTCTGTCGCATTTCTCAAAAAATTTGCTGCAGCGCTCAACACGAGACTGGAAATCCGATTTACCTGATGTTTATGAACGTATCTCTTGATCAGGCACTAAATTCCGGTTCGCTTCTTATCACGCTTTACGCCATAGCGGCAATCCTACTCTACGTGGTGTTTATCCGAAAGTCTACAAAGGCAAAAAATTAACGTATATTCGTCTTTTCTTCTTCTTGACAGTCGATCCTCGATTGACGTAGCGTAATATATATAAGGAAGCGTGGGGATATGAAATCTGCCAAACATCGTCTGCCGTGGGTGAGTCTTGGTCTCTTCGTGGGCATCGGGTTAGCATTCTTTGTCCGTGCGTTTGTCTCCTCCGTCGTATCCCAGGTGTATGCGGAAGCCGGGGCGGCGACCTTCACCGGCAGCACTGCGTCGTTTTCCGCGTCATTTACCCAAGCGGGGAATCAGCCTATCAGGACGGCCTTTGGACCACTGCGCTTTGACTACAAAAGCGGACCCAACGCTTGGACCACCGGACTGCTGATCCGTGAAGGAGATGGCAATGTGACGATTGGGGCAGGCATCACCTCGGCTGATTTCAACAGCCAAAGCAAACTCCGTGTCCTAGGTATCGTGGAATCCACGACCGGTGGCTTCAAATTCCCCGATGGATCGACCCAGACCTCCGCAGCCGCAGGCAATGTGAGCGGATGGACGGACGGAGGAACAAATGTCTATTTGACAACAGGCACCGATAGCGTCGGCATCGGGACGACGAGTCCGGCGCAAAAACTAGATGTTAACGGATATATCCAAGTAGAGTCTACAAATGGTGAAGGTGGAACCATCAAACTTATAGGAAATAATGGCACAAACATGCATGTTGAAAACATTAACGGGGATTTTCGTCTAGTCAACAGCCCTTGGAATGCTGAATTATTTCGTGTAACACAAGCCGGCAACGTCGGCATCGGGACGACGGGGCCGGGGGCAAAACTGGAAGTAGCCGGCAACATCAACTCGTCAACAGGGGCACTGCAGACAGGTGGGGTCACCAGGATCGCCAATGACGGCGTCGGCACCTTCGCCGCCGGGACGACGATAGGAGGAGCAGGAATCCCGGGCGGAAGCGGATTAAATTCCGTCCAGACATTTGCCGCAACAGGAACGTGGACCAAGCCTGCTGGAGTTACGAAAGTAATTGTTGAGGTACAGGGTGGCGGTGGTGGAGGTGGTGGAGGAAATGGAATTTATGATGGTAGTGTTGCTGGTGGTGCAGGCGGAAGTGGTGGCGCCGGTGGGTATTGCCGCAAGTTTATTGACGTATCGGCTATAAGTTCGGTCACGGTTACAGTCGGAGCAGCTGGTAGCGCAGGATCAGCGGGACACAACGGCTTAGTTTCGGGTTCTGGTGGCACTGGAGGAACAAGCTCTTTTGGGGCACATTGCAGTGCTACTGGAGGCTCTGGTGGCGGTCCCGGTGTTCGTGCATATAATGGTGGTGGTGGAGGCGGCAGGGGTACTGGTGGTGCTGGAAGTGGCGGTGATATTAATCTCACAGGCAATGTTGGTTTCCCTGGTAAAACTGCAGGTAATGGAGGTACCGAAGGTGGAACTGGATTAAAAGGAATATTAAACGGTGATGCTGGTGATGGTGGGGCTGGTTCATGGAGTACGTGGGGAAGCGCTGGAAGTGCTGGCACCGCAGGCAATGTCGTCGTCTGGGAATATAAATAACTCCTTTAAAAAAGTTACTTCGTTACTTGGTTAGTTTGTTACTTCGTTACTTCGTAGGTTCGTTCCTTCGTTCCTTCGTTCCTTCGTTACTTCGTAAGTTCGTTACTTCCCCGCCTGCAGTCGCCTTTTGGCCAGCCCGCAGAGCGATAAGCACCACCCTTCGGGTGATATCTTTACCCTTCATTGTACATTACCACTTGACAAAATGGTATTAAAATGATATAGTCTGGGCATGATCAAACGATTGATAGAGCATGATGTTGAGAAATATATACAGCAAGCGGGGAACAAAATTTTGTTTATCTGGGGACCGCGGCGCTCCGGTAAAACGACCCTTCTCAAGAAATTATCAGGTCAACTAAACGTGCCAATTTTTAACTTTGATCTACTTTCCGATAGAGAAAAATTTGCACCGGAAAGAGAACAATTAAAAAAGCTTGTTTCGCAACACAACGCTATCCTGATCGATGAAGTTCAAAATTCCCCTGAATCGACGGTATCGCTAAAAATATTGCATGACGAATTTGATGTAAAAGTTGTGGCCACTGGCAGTAGTGAGCTACGGCAAAAATCGGCCAAAGAGTTTGATAGTCTGGCGGGCCGGTTTGTGGAAAAATATTGTTTACCGCTCGCTATTGAGGAGATCGTAACTCACGACCAGCCTAAGTCCTACGATAGCAAGGATTATTACGCTCGTTTGCAAGCAACGATACAGACCATAGGGAGTTACCCCGAGGTGTATGATACGTCTATACAAGAACATGAGAAAATAGTACTGTTACAAAATATAGTGGAAACCTATGTCCTCAAAGACGTGATGGATATTTACAATCTCAAAAACGTCAAACTAGCCCGGGATATATTGGTAAAAATAGCGTTGCAACTGGGCAGTGAAGTTTCGATGCGGGAGATTGCTCATTCTTTACAAGCCAATGTCCAGACGGTGTCAAGCTATATCGAAATCTTTATCAAGAACTATATTCTTATTCCTCTGCCGTCGTTTAGAACCAATGTACGCAAAGCAGTCTCGGAAAACCGGAAACTCTACTTTTATGATTTGGGTATCAGAAATGCCCTGGTCAAGGACTTTCGAAAGCTTGAGCTGAGGCCCGATAGTGGTGGACTGTGGGAGAATTTTGTAATCTGCGAATTGGAAAAAATAAGACGGAACAAAAATTTATTGATAAACATGTATTTCTACAGGGAATACGGCGGCAAAGAAGTAGATATAGTCATAGAGGATTATCATAAAAAATACCGCTGTATCGAGATAAAACAGCATGAGCAAAAAGCTAAACCGGTTTTTCCGCTCCCCCACGAGCTGCAGGTATTGACTGCTCAAAATTATGAAAAAATTCTGGAATCCTTATAATTTGACCCCCATCCTTCGGGGTTTTCAAAAACGTTCATTCGTTCCTTTCCCGCCTGCAGTCGCCTGAAGCCAGCCGGCAGAGCCATACATCACGCGTTGCTCTGCGGGCGACAGCTGATGGCGGGCAGGGATACTTCGTAGGTTCATCGCTGCCAATAGGCGAGTTCAAACCATATTAAACAGGTATTGACATCCAGAAATATCCGGTGTAATATGGGAGTATGACCACGATCCGTCATCTTGATGCCGCGCTTACTACCCATGTTCATACTCTCAAAGAAGTACTCATACTTCTCGGCGCCCGTCAGGTAGGCAAAACAACCATGCTCACCCGGCTCTTTCCCCAAGCACAGTATGCAACCGTTGATAACGAGCATGTCCGCAGTATTTTAGACCGGTACGATATCACCGCATATCGGGAACTCATCCCCAGGAACACCACGATGCTTATTTTGGATGAAGTACATCTCCTGAGTGATCCGGGGCGAGCCGTAAAAATACTCTATGATCAGATGCCAACTGTCCACCTCATTGTAACGGGATCTTCCGCCTTTTTCATAAAAAATCGGGCGACAGAGAGTTTAGCCGGACGAAAAATAGAGTATCATTTGTTTCCACTATCCATAAGCGAGTATCTTGTACAAACAGGGAGCGCACCGGAACTTTTTTATCCGATCCTTCGACATGCGGACAATAATGAGAAATTCCCTGCAACCCGGATATATCCATTTGATCTGGCGACGATCACCCAATCGGTGATGCGCTTTGGCCTCTATCCGGCAACCGTAGATCACTCCAATAAAGAACTGTACCTGACTAATCTTGCGGAAAGCGTCGTGTTCCGGGATCTTCTGGAATTATCACTGATCGAAAACAGATCCGCGGCACGGAACCTCCTAAAGCTCCTTGCCTATCAAACAGGGAATCTCGTCAATATCAGTGAACTCGCGGAGAAACTTTCTATTGACGTCAAAACTGTACGCCGTTACTTGACGCTATTTGAACAAAGCTACATCGTGTTTACCCTCCCGCCCTACATGAAAAGCGGCAGGAAAGAGATCGGAAAAATGGCCAAGGTCTATTTTTTCGATGTGGGACTGCGAAACGCGATCATCGGCAATTTCGACTCCATGAGTGCGCGGCCGGATAGCGGAGCACTATTCGAAAATCTCGTCGTTTCGGAAGTGTACAAAGCCAATAACTACGGTAATTTTGGCTATCAGCTCCACTTTTGGCGTACCACCGATGGATCGGAAGTGGATCTGGTACTTACCCGCGGAGACACGATAACGGGATTTGAGATAAAATCCTCAACACGCCGCACCAATCAAGCATTTCTTCACCGGTATCCATCCGCGACCCTTTCGACCATTACGCCAAGTAATTATCTGTGACCCCACCCTTCGGGGTATATACACTTCGTTAGTTGGTTACTTCGTTACTTTGTTACTTTGTAAATTCGACAAATCGTTACTTTGTTACGTTGTTAATTTGTCGTATTGTTACTTTGTTACTTTGTCTATCGCCAAATTGCCGGTTGACAAGGGTGGGGAAGCATGGTTAAATACACCCACAAGACAGTTGTTTCCTCTGTATTGCAGGCGAATATACATTTTCGTTTCTCCCATGAAGAGCATGAGATCCGGATTTACCATTTTGTACTCCTGAGGCTATTTGTTCATCGTATTGAGGAAACCTTCGACACATAATCATATCTACATATTTATCTTCTATGGCATTTAAAGCATCACGTCCGAGCCGTACGGCTGAAAAGAAAAATGAAGAACACCCCGAGACTCCTGCGGGGGTGCCTGCGATATCCATCGATGAGCTGATCGGAGCGCCGGTAGAGGGTGAATCAGGAATTTCGAATCCCGCCTTCACCGAGGTTTCGGCGGGCAGGCTGGAATCAGGGAAAACGGAGCCCTCAGTGCCTTTCGTAGATCCATCTGCACGTACAAGCCCAACTCCCATGCGGACTGAAGAGCCGCCAGCCTCGCCGAGTCTAGGCGGGCGTGGTGAGCGCCGGTTTGGCGATCGGGGAGGGGCGGGGGCGTACGGACGGGATCGGCGGCCCGGCGGGTATTCCTCTGGTGGCGGATATGGGGGAAGGCAAGGCGGCGGGTACCAGAGGGATTTTGGCAGCAGAAGTGGAAATTTTGGCCGTGATGGGGGATATCGTCCAGCTCAAGGATACCGTCCGGGTGGTGGATACCAATCAAGAAATGGTGATAACGGGGGATTTACCCAGCACCATTCCGATGGTGCTGGGTTCACCCAAGATGTCGATGTGCCGACGGAAACGGTGCGGGGAGTGC
>CAZLDC010000061.1:4292-6112 GCA_964558385.1 uncultured Gammaproteobacteria bacterium | reverse complement strand
TAGTCCGGATGCAGCTTCTGTATCTCCTCGATGACGGCGATAGCCGGTGTCAGATGCCCGCCGGTTACGATAATGGTTGGTGGTGTGTTTTTCATCATGATGTCTGCCGGTGTCTGCTGATATTTAACACGATCCCTGATGCAGCTAGCAATATGACGAGACTCGATCCTCCATAGGACAAAAACGGCAGCGGAATGCCGGTGAGTGGTAATAGCGCCGTCATCGCGGCAATATTAAGCGTACTTTGAACTCCCACCCATGCCCCGATACCGTACGTAAATAGTTTACCAAACGGATCCGTAGTCCCCGACGCTATCCAAAAAATTCTCCATACAAACAGCGTATACGCCAAGACGACAAGTGATGCGCCGATAAACCCCGTCTCCTCGCCGATAATCGCAAAAATAGAATCCGTATTGGCCTCCGGGAGATATTCATACTTTTGCCGGGATTTTCCGATGCCGACCCCGGTCAGTCCTCCGGACCCCAGGGACAGGAGCACTTGCCGGATCTGATACGAAGCGCCCAACGGATCGCTGTTGGGGTCCAAAAATGAGGTGAGTCGCCGGAACCGATACGGTGATGTGACGGCAAGCAGCGTTACACCAATGATCAGTATGGGAGCAAGAAGTGCAAAATGCCGAATCGCTGCCCCGGAGAGAAAATACATGATGAGCGCGGTGCTAACAATCACAATACCCGTTCCTAAATCCGGCTCAAGGATGACGAGCCCGAATATAATTGACGATAAGAGAAGAAACGCACCGAACCGTTCTTTTTCCCGGACAGAAAACCATACCGCAAGATACAAGACAAGCACCAGTTTCGTCAGTTCCGCAGGCTGCAGTACAAACAGCCCAAAATTCAGCCACCGGTGAGCCCCGAGGGCGCGAATGCCCAGCCCCGGAATAAATACCGCGACTAACAGTCCCATAGTGACGATGAGGGCAGGAAGCGCAAAACGTTTCCATAGACGATAGTCAATCCGCGACAGGATAATCATCGCAACCACACCAAGCCCCAGCCACTTCAGCTGTTCTTTGGCGTAATAATATTGATCTCCGAAATCCCGGATGGCAATTGCCACAGACGAGTCATAGACCATCAGCACGCCAAAACACGATAACGCCAGAATAATCGCCGTGAGCCACCGGTCAACCGGAGCCCCTGTGCTTTGCTGACGATGAAAAAATTTTTTAATACTGAACATATCAGAGCCGACGTACTTCTTCTTTGAATAACGTCCCCCGCACTTTGTAATTGGGAAACATATCAAACGAAGCACATGCCGGCGAAAGGAGGACTACATCTCCTGATTTGGCTTCACGCTGTGCCCGTGTGACGACCTCGTGCATGGATCCAAGGCCCACGATCCGCCCTCCTTTATATCCCGCACGGTCCAGCGATGCCACAATTCGCTCCGTCATGTCCCCTATGATGATGACTACCCGCACCCGGGACCGGGCAATAATTTCTCCCATGTGCGTAAAGTCTGATTTTTTCTCAGAACCGCCCAGAATCAGCACGAGCGGCGCTTCGAATGCTTCAATCGCAGCGATGGTCGTTTCCGGAACCGTTGAGAATGAATCATTAACGTAGCTGACTCCCCCCACGTCGCGCACCACTTCTAACCGGTGCTCCAGTCCTTCAAAATCTTGGGCGGACGTGCGTATCGCATCCACCGGACACCCGGTTATCCGGGCGGCGAGGGAAGCAGCGGCGATATTTTCCAAATTATGATCACCCCGCAGTTTGACCTGCTCGCGATGAACGAGCTCGATCACCTCCGCGTTGTTCTTCATGAACACCGCGTGATCCTG
>CAZLDC010000061.1:0-4282 GCA_964558385.1 uncultured Gammaproteobacteria bacterium | reverse complement strand
TCCTGTACATACGCATCGGCCTTGATATCTCTTCTACTGAAACGATATGAGTGAGCCTGAGTGCGTGAGGCAAATGAGTGAGACGTCGGATCATCCGCATGTACGATGAGGAAATCCTTCGCAGTTTGATAGCGGACGATAGATGATTTCGCCTCCACATACGCATCGCGATTTTCGTGAAAATTGCTCGCAAGAGGATCATAGTTTGCCAGATGTTCCGAAGTAATCCGAAGGACGACCGCGATATGCGGGCTACGGGTCAAATCTTCAAGTTGAAATGAAGAAAGTTCAAGCACGACCCAGTCGTCCGGCTGTATGTTACGGACTCGGGATAGAAGCGGTACACCCACATTGCCCCCCAGATATACCCGTTTGCCACTCCTCTCCATCATCCGCGCGATCAGCGTGCTGGTGGTTCCTTTTCCTTTTGTCCCGGTTATCCCGATGATTGGCGCTCGTACCTCGTCAAAAAACAGTTTTGTTTGGCTCGTGATTTCCCCTCCCTGCCTTCGGTACCGGGCAAATTCCGGCAACTGCAGTGACATCCCGGGAGTCCTGACGACAGCGTCAAAGTCTTCCAGATGACGAAGGTATCCCTCCCCTAAACGGAATGTCACTCCCAGAGACGACAGTACCGCGTATCCCTCACCCAGGGCTTGCCGACTGCGACGGTCACAACACGTGACCCGGGCGCCCTCCCTCACGAGAAACGCAACCGTATCCCGCCCTTCCGTTGAAAGGCCCAGGACTCCGATATGTTTTCCTTTATAGGTGCTCATGAAAAAATTGTAATGTTAGTCCGGTGCGTTTGGAAGCGACGTGGGACACATGCGACGCATCCCCCGTGGTATAAAACAGTGCCCTCACGATGCCGGACTCCTGTTGCAGGTGCTCGGCCGAGAGTACCCGCGCGACGTGCCGGGCAACAGCCGCCCCGGAGTCGATCACCCGGATCCCATTTCCAACCATGCGCTCTATACGCGGCAGGAGAAATGGATAATGCGTACACCCCAGTACGATGACATCCACGCCACGAAGCTTCTCCGGTTTTAGATATGAAGCCAGGAGTTGATCAAGCTCTCCTTCATTTGCATCAGATTCTATCAACTCAGCCAAACCCGGAATGCCGACGGCTTCTATCCGGCATCCTGCCCCAAACGTTTTAATAAGACTGCTCTGATAGGCGCTTGCGGCTGTATAAGGGGTAGACAACACAATGATGTGCTTTGTTCTGGTCATTGTTACCGCGGTCTTTATGACCGGAACAACACCGATGATGGGTATATGGGGAACCAATGCACGGTACACATCGATACCGGCTGTCGTTGCCGTGTTGCAGGCGATCACGATAAGTTTTGCCTGCTTTGCTGCCAAAAAATTGATGAGCAGTGTAGTCCGTTCGCGAATTTCCTCCGGAGAGCGTAAGCCGTACGGAAGGTATGCATGATCGCCGATGTAGACAGTCGACTCCTGCGGGAGGGTACGGATGATTTCCTGCCAAATGGTCAGTCCCCCGATGCCGGAATCCAATACACCGATGGGTACAGGTTGATGAGGCGGGGATGTTCTGGACATACCGTTATATCGCGGGTACTCCCGTCAAAAGCGCGATCCACAGCCCAAACAGAGCGAGAACAATAGCAATGATCCAAAACCGCATGACGATCTTCGGCTCCGGCCATCCGTGATATTGCAGCCAAAGATGAAATGGTGCGACAGGAAAAACCTTCTTTCCAAAAAACTTTTTGGAACATAGCTGGATGAAGGAGGAAAATACTTCCAGCACAAACACACCACCGATGACCATAAGCGCCGGCGCTTTTCCGAGTATGAGACCGACGACGGCTATCGTCGCGCCAAACGACAGCGCCCCCACATCACCCAGGAATATGCGGGCCGGATAAATATTAAAGTAGAGAAATGCAATGACCCCTCCGAGCCAAAGTGCGATAAACAGAGAAAGCGGAGTATCCAGAATGGACGCTGATATGATCCAAAATGCAGAAAGCGCGATCATCAAAACGCCTGAGGCGAGACCATCCAAACCATCGGTGATATTAAAAGCATTGGCAAATGCGATGATGACAAATACCGCAAACGCTACGTAACCCCACCCCAGATGAAACACGCCGATGAGCGGTATATAAAATATGTCAATTTTCAGATCATGCACGAGCCAAAAACCGATGACCGCCGCAAGCAGTATTTCCAACAGGAGCTTATGCCGGAGGCGGAGGCCAAAAAAATCCCGGTCTTTAAACCAGGGAAACGTCTTTTTCATATCATCCACGAGTCCCAGCAATCCAAACGATACAAAGGTAAACAGTAAAATTTTTATTTCACTTCCGACGGCATAAACAGCCGTAATCGGCACCCAAAAATAATTCAAAAGAATCATGAATAGAGGGAAAAGGACGGAGGTTAGGATGATGATCAGAAGCCCTCCGCCGACGGGAGTGCCGACTTTTGATTTATGAAGTTTGTCAAATATGGGGGTACGTTTTTCAAACGCATCAAGCGTTTTTTGCGCGAGACGCTGAAACCGCCACGTATACAGAAGCCGGATAAACGGAATATACAAAACGCTATGAAGAGCCCACGAAAATAAGACAACCCCCAACAATAACGGCATACGTACGTAATGATTTACCCGACGATACGCGGAAGGAATATCACCATCGCGACGATAAAAGCGCCGATGGCAGTAATAAGCATCATTCCGGCAGACACGTCTTTGGCAATTTTTGCTTCACTTCGCCACTCTTTGGTTATCAAATCCGTCATAGCCTCTATGGCAGTATTGATCATTTCCGCGCTTAACCCCAGAACAATCGTAAACACGAGGATAAGCATTTCCACGGCACTCACCCGAAATACCCATCCGCCCACGAGAGCGACTAGGGAGAGCACGAGGTGTACACGGAAATTCGGCTGCGTCCGGATGGCCCATCCGATACCGCCAAATGCTGTTTTAAAGGAAATATGATGTTTTTTCAGAATCTCTCTCATGGGGCAGAAGTAAGTATAATGCCAGACGGCACAAAAGACAAACCTGGCAAGAGGTCATCTGTCAGTATCCGCGCCGTTTCTCCTCCCACCATTCGACGGTGCGTGTGGCCCAGTACAAGGGAGAGACGGGCGCGTCATGGGCGTGAATACGAACGATTTCCTTCCCACCGAATCCTCGTTTAAACAGGGAATGCCCGCTCCAGGGATGAGCATCGTCTCCCAGCGGAGATACCCCCCAAAAATTATACGTAGTTGCCCTGTGCTCCTTTGCCAATCGTATCGCTTCCCACTGCAGCGCATAATTGACCGGTATTTTGGTCGGGATAGAAGCGCCATGATGATAAATCGCCTCACTCCCGGAAAAAAGTATAATTGCAGCAGACATGAGTGCTTCGTGGACATATCCCAAGAGGAGCACCGCCTTGCCCTCCCTCACAAACACCTCAAACTCCTCCCGTATTCCTTTATGGACGACAAAATGATGGCGGCGCGATGTCTGAGCGTACAAGGAAAAAAACGATTCCAAACGCACAGGATCTACACTTGCATCCACTCTCACCCCGAGGGCAGGGGCGCGTCGTATCTCATAGCGGGTTGTTTTGCGCATGCCCGCGAGGATTTGCTCTTCCTCTCCCCCAAGGGGAAGCACGACACAGCGCTCGGCGTCTACTTCGTGCGTGAAACTGGGGAGTAACCCGATGGTTTTAAGAAGGTCACGATGATCGGGCGTATCATCCATTTGCGGACTCAGACGGATAAACCACGCGTGCTCTTCTCGGGCCTTTTCCCGGAGAAACTCAAGTATCTGCCTCCAATACGCGGCTAATTGGGTGATCAGAACGGGACCGTGACGAACATGCAGATACCTGCCCCGCCGGGCGCTCACCGTCATGACCTGAAATATGGCGACCAGTTTCGCTTTGTCCCAGAGACCAAACCGCTCAATCGGTACGCCCCGCTTGAGCATCACATCTCCCCACAACCATGATTGAAATAATGCACTTGAGGTATGACTCTCCCAAAACCGTTCCCATGTTTGCCGATCGGTTATTTCTCTGATATCCATGGAGAAACCACGTCATTCCGGGCTTGACCCGGAATCCATCTTCTGCACCATTCCCGCATGCGCGGAATCTGCTTAAATAAAAAATGGATCCCGGCTCGTTGGCCGGGATGACAGATAATATCTGTCAGTTTGCAAATACTTGTGTAAACATTTTTCCATACACATCCCCGTCAATGACGCCCACGCCGATCCGGCCGACTGTGACGC
>CAZLDC010000060.1:3976-6143 GCA_964558385.1 uncultured Gammaproteobacteria bacterium | reverse complement strand
TGATTGGTAGTATTGGTAGTATTTTTATCTATACCCAACAGGCTTCTCTGTAAGCGTCATCGAAAGGCTTACTTTCCGCAAATCCGGCTTGATGTCCTCGATCGTACAGGTGATCTCCTGTCCGGCCTTGGGTTCCTCTCCAGGGGCAAGTTTACTGATGTGAATCAGGCCCTCAATACCGGGGCTAAGCGAAACAAATACGCCAAACGGGGTCACGCGCGAGACGGTGCCTATAACGACACTATCCTTTTCAAACATATCCAAGACATGCTCCCACGGATCCGGCAGGAGCTGTTTAAGGGACAGCGTGAGCTTGCCCGTCTGCTCGTCCACACCTACGACTTTCACTTTGATGCTGTCCCCGACTTTGAGGTACGCGTTCGGGTCGTCCACCTTCTCCCAGGCTATTTCACTGATATGAATAAGTCCCTCAACGTCATGGCTCGCTCCGTCTTTCGTCACGGTAAATTTGGCAAATGCCCCAAACGGCACGACACCCGTGATGGTCGACTGCACGCTCTCACCCACCGGCACCAGGGACAGGATTTCTTTTTGCTTGAGAAGCGCCTCGCCCTCTACAGCCTGCCGCTGGGAGAAAACGAGCCGGTTGGTTGCCTGATCGACTTCGACGACTTTCACGAGCACGCGGCGGCCGCTCAATTTATCGATCTGTTTGGACATGTCACTATCAAGCTGTGACTGCGGGATGTACCCGCGGATGCCGCCATAGTCTACAAGAATTCCTCCGCGAACCGGTTCTTTGAAAAGGACTTCGATGGTCTCCCCGCTCTTTTGCTTTTGGGTGAGCTCAGTCCAGCGTTTTTCGAATATGTTGCGCCGCAGCGAGACGACCGGATTGCCCCGGTCGTTTTCCTCAACGATCACCTGGCAGACGACCGTGTCTCCCGGTTTGAGCGCCATGAGGACTTCTTTGTAGGTCTCGAGTTCCCGGTCAATGACGACGCACTCCGTTTTGCGTCCAATGTCCACGGTAATTTCTTTGGGTGATACCCGACGGATCGTGCCATCCAGCACATCGCCTTTTTTGAGTCCCTTGAGGGTATAACCCGTCAATGCAAGCAATTCCTCCATGGTTTGAGGTTCTGCTTTTTGGGATGTATTCTTTATTTCGCCAGAAGAATGAGAAGGAGTTTCTCCTTTTTCCTTTTTCCGTTTACCTTTTTCCGTTGTATGTGTCATTCACGTTATACCTGCCTTTCGTTTGGAATATGGCTATTATACCCCATCCCCTCGCCTCGCACAACCGCCCACTTAATACACCTCCTCATGCGTTCCGACTATACACAAAATCATGAATATCTTTTTTCGTCCGCAATGCTTTTGTTCTCCCACGTCTATAATCCTCAATCGCTTCCTCTACTAACTGATCATAATCGTCTTTGTGAGGCACTCCAAACGCAATATGCCAATGGAGATGTTTGGAATCCTGATATTCTCCGAGATTGGTGAGAATCCGGCATGATCCATGTTCTTTGGTAACGTCACCTGCCACACGCCGGATAACGGAAAATAACTCGCTCAAAAGTTGATCGTCACACAGCGGCGAAAGAATGTCGGGAATGTGTATTTTGGGAATAACTACGATGTGGACCGGCCAATGCGGATTGGTGTGATAAAAAGCAAGCACGCGCTCGGTTTCCATCACCGTTTTCACTTTCGCCCGTCCGTTCAAAACCTGATCACAATAATAATCCTCCATAAGGAAAGTATACACCCCTGATATAATACGGATATGGATGTGAAAATACGCATCGGGGAGGTGTTGCGGCGGGGACGTCTCATGAGTTTGGCAACCGTTGATGAGAGTGGTCCCTGGGTGAGCGATCTCATCTATATCCACGACGATTCGTACTGCCTTTACTGGATATCACGGCTTGCACGCCGTCATTCCAAAGCCCTGATCGCGCACCCGGGTGTTGCCTGCAGCATTACGATTGAGCATCTTAAAAAAGATCTTGGTCTCCAAATGGAAGGAACTGCACGGCAGCTAACCGGTATACCCGATGTGGCCACTGCATATTGGAAAAAACGGGGAGCACCGAAAGTGCCGATTTCCGATGAACATGCATGGTACCAATTTTGTCCGATAAAAATAGAACTGTTGGATGAAATAAATTTTGGCGTTCTAAAGCAAACCTATTTTGCC
>CAZLDC010000060.1:809-3966 GCA_964558385.1 uncultured Gammaproteobacteria bacterium | reverse complement strand
ACGGGTTTGGAATAACATCAAGTGGATTATCAAACAAGAAAAACTTCTGGTTGATCGAGAGGCTCTGGAAATTGCCGCCTGGTGGCACGATGTGGATAAAGGAACAAACAATAGTAGAAAGTTAATCACTGCCTTGCGTCACCATCATGTCCCTCGGGCAAGAATCGAGACAATCCTCACTATTATTTATCAACATTCATTTGAAGACACACAAACTACGATAGAAGGGAAAATTCTTTTTGATGCGGATAAATTAGAATATGTCTCGCTTGACAGATGGAAAAAATTTCTTACGATGCTTCAAAAAAATCCTTCAAAGCAAGACACAATGAAGGCGTATCAAAATGCCATAGCCAATCGCATTATTCCAGTCTACCAACGGCTCTATTTTTCTGCGACCAAACAGCTCTTTGCAAACGACTTGCTTCAATTTTCAAAGTGGTACAATTCACAATTCCAAATCCTTCTTCCCCCACTACCCGCTCAATCTTCGTGACTCTGGAGTCGCATCACCAATTCCCTCTCCCGATGTCTAAGGAACTTCTCTGTTTCAAAATAGAGTCTCTAAAAAAATCCCGCTCGGATAACGCCTCTGTTATCATTGCAGGATTTTTACTCTCTCCCTTAGTCCACTCTTCCCGATCCTTAACCTTAAGCAGTTTAAAATCAAGGATCGAAGAAGAGTGATGCTGGTAATTGGCAAATTGCCAAAATTTCTTCTTCGAATATGTGATTGTGATTATAGAAATTAACGTTTCCAGGGCATATTCCGACGACCAAAAAGCAGTCGAAAAAACCAAGGAATATTCCAGACAACAGCCGGGATCAACGATCCAATCCCAACCCTGATGAAATATTCCGGCTGACCATCCTTTTGGAACCCATATATTGCCAAACCAGTCGTCAACATGACGACACCAAATATCCCCATGATGTCAAAAAAACCTTTGATTTCCCTCATTATGTCATTATGTTCATTTCGTTGTAATGGCCTGCCCCAATTAACAATCCCTAAAATTATTGTCCCACCTAAAACGATAAATTGATAAACCCATGATCCATCTTCTTTGTGATAAAGCAGATTACTAATTGTCCCCCATAGGAAAATGGATATACCAATCAAACTCATCGCTAATGATGGTCCCTTGTGATTTCTAACCCAACGTACAAAAATAATCAAAAAATTTAGGTACATCTAATTCCTCCTGTCCATCCGGACATATCATTTAATTCAGCTTTTTCAGTGAGCTGAAAGTGCGAAAACAAAAAAGTTGTTTCCCCGCTACCAGCCCACTGAGGAGGATTTCCTTGTTCGAAGAATCACACCAGCATGTTAAAGTGCAAAAGAGCAACGAAAGAATACCATAAGAAGATACGAAATGCCACGCGCTGTGTCCAATTTCATTACCAATTCCCTCTCCCGATATCAAAAGTGCGTTTTATCATACTAACACGTTGAAAAAGTTCCGATAAACAAACAGGTGCAATCATACCGTCAAATTCCGTATATCGTTTTCCGGATTTGCCGGTATAAGTATGACCTCGGACGAGGCGAACAAACCCGACTTTCTCATAAAACTGGACCATCCAATCTTTATCAACTTTTGTGCAAAGATACGCGATATCAGCCTTCGCTCGCTGCAATTCCTCCATTGCCCTATTTAATAACAGTGTCCCCACACCTTGTTTCCTCTGATCCTTCCGTGTACAAAGCCCGCCAATGCCCCCAAGAACAACCTGGTTTTCTTGAAATGAAATGGAGCGGATAAAAAGCTCTCCTGCGCCCATCACTTCGCCATCCTGTTCTGCAATCACATATCCTATCCGGTCGGCTTTGCTGCAAAATTTATCTCTGCCGACCTCACGTTCCTTAGGCGTTTGGTGATACGCCCACGCAAAACTTTCCTTATCAATAGCATCAACCTGTTCCCTAATTTCAATCGGAAGTATCGTATATGTTTTTATATTCATTGTTCCATTATAGCAACAAAAAAAACCGCTTCCCTGTTCCACCGCCTTGACCTATCTTCCCGGAATCTCGCGAAACAGGTATTGTTGGCGCTGACGCGTTTCACTTCCCAGTTCGGAATGGGATGGGGTGGGACCACGTCGCTCAAAAGACGGCAGAACACGAAAGCGGTTCTGTTTAGCGTTACTTAGTAACGCATGTTACTTCGTTACTTAGAAAATCCAAGTAACCAAGTAACGAACTAACCAAGTAACATTTTTTTATAAAAAGTAGTTGCACGTAAGGGAGAACCCAAAGTGGCATAAAACCCTTTGTTCTCCACAACTTCGACCGATTAGTACGAGTAAACTAAACACGTTGCCGTGCGTACATTTCTCGCCTATCAAACCCGTCATCTACGGGTGGTCTTCAACGATTCCTCATCTTGGGGTGGGCTTGGCGCTTGAGATGCTTTCAGCACTTATCCCTTCCGGATCTAGCTACCCTACGATGCCGGTTGTCCGACAATAGGCACACCAGGGATCCGTTCCTCCCGGTCCTCTCGTCAAGTTTCTCTCTTATTTCTAAGAGCTTAGACTATATCTTCACCCTGCTCCATTTGGTGCGGGGGTCGGCGTTTGATAGATATATCATCTATCTCATCCGCCATCTGGCGGAATCAGTCGTTACGGGGTCAAACAAAATATTAAAAATCAAGTATAGCTTTTATAGATTTATCTGTGTATCTGCGTTGGTGCGATTGATAATTATTCTCCCGAAGAGAAATAATCATCTCTGCTACTCTCTTCCGTTCTTTGCGACTCATGTCTGGTAATTTTTTTCGAAAAAGCAACGGAAGAATTTTAAGCATCGTTGCAACTTGTTTTTTCTTAAACCGAATAAACGGTTTAAGAAGTTGCAAAACACGTTGGGTTTCTTCAAAACCGTTGATTCGATACTCCGCCATATGATCATTGCGTACAGAAATGTACCCAATGTGAAATATCCGACGAATCCATCGTAACGGCTGTATATGGCGTGCATCCTGATAAAAACAGATTGTGGTCATAATACGCCAACCAAATATTGAATCTGATCGACGTTTAATCTGCATCATGATGCTACCATCACCATCTAAGAAACCCGCTATATATGCTAAATCTTGTATCATTAATTTTATGAAGCAAGATCAAGCTAATTTCATCTTTA
>CAZLDC010000059.1:0-6173 GCA_964558385.1 uncultured Gammaproteobacteria bacterium | reverse complement strand
ACAGTCTTCCGATATTTTTCAGGGACGAGATCAGGATTTTTGGCAATCACCTTAAATCCTTTATCCAAGACTTCCCCCACAGCCTCCACGTGCTCAGATGCCTTGCCTGTACCCACATAATTTTCCGCCTTCGCTGCAAGCGTCCCGACCAACTCCACCTCTTTTGCCAAAAGTCTGGTACCCAAATGCATCGGTCCGCCCAATATGCTTATACCGGCAGACAAACCACCAATGCCGGCTGCGACTAATTTTCGCGATGGAGTTAATCCGTAGGAATCTCTTAAATAATTAACATAATTGCCGGCAATCCCCAACCCTACACCACTCAGCCCAAAATCAACAACGGTCGAAGCAATTCCGAAGAATTTCCCCACCTTCCTCCACGTCTCTTCTGTTTTATCAAACGCTGCATACCGCTCGGTCTCTTTGATATGCGCAAGGATATTTTTATGGGCGTTTACCCAGGATTTCTCCACACCCCCCGGTCCCACCCATTCCCACCACGCCCCAAGCGCTTTCTTCACCGCCCCAACCGCCGGATGTGCTGTTTCGCCCTGAGCTTTATCGAGGGGCGCTTGCTGTTCCTGATCAGTCGGCGTAACTGCTTCCGGTTTCCCTACACCCTCATATTGGATATCTGCCGTTTGCTCTCCCATAGATCGTTTCTTGAGTATTATTGTACTCCCCCCCTTGAATCGGATGCAGCATCTGCGTGTCGATCCCCGGCACTGCGAAAGTGAGATCATCGATGAGCGGCTCACTGAGCCTATCACCCACAGGACGACTCTTTATATACGCTTCTTAATCTGCCGGTGTTTTCATGCGTACCCCTAAGCCGATTCTTCGTTTCATATCGCGGATATAGACAGACTCACACGCCACCACGTCAAATCCCTGAGTCTGGGCAAGTTGAGTCAATACATGAAAGTCATGCTTTCCAATCGGTCCGATGTGGATGTGCCGGCCCACGCGCAGGAGTTCCCGGTGTACCCCTTCCCGCTCACCCCGTTGGATCTGGTAGGTAGACCAAAGCGCGAGCACGTGGTCAAAGGATCCGTCGGCAAACGGAATCTTCCTTCCGTCATACTGCACAAATGTTTTATCCTTTACCCCTTTGAATCTTCGCTGAAGTTCGCGCACTTTGGCGGTATCAGCGCCAAATTTTTCCATGAGCCGCCGATACAGATCAAGGGTCATGGTCGCCCCATACCGCACGACGTCATGGGTACTGATGAGCGGCTCTTTGATGATATCGAGGTTTACGACGGTTGACGCTACTCCCCGCTCGCCCAATTGCTGTTCAAGGTGCGTGAGTCCCGGCCCGAAGTTGAGAACCGTTTCCCCGGCCAAAAGCTCCGCATTAAACCCCAGGATGCGTTCGTACGTTTTGAGCCCCCTGCCGGTGACGATCTCCCCCTCGAGACTCTTGGGTTGTGGTACTTTTGAAGATTCAATGGATTCCATACTACGACCCTTCCGGAGTAATCAACTGCCTGCTATCTGCGATTTCCTTGCCTTCCCCTTTCATCTCCCCTTTTTCTGTCATACAATGGATATGGTATAAGATTCAATCATTTATTACCAACACACCATGCCCACTGAAGCAGTTGAAGTAACAGCTAATCAAGGTACTCCAATTATTCAAATCCTTGCTATGCCGGATAGCAAAGCTCGTGCTACAGCACTGCAACAACGCCAGGAATCTGAACGTGCACTACTTTTAAAAAATGACCACGCGCTTGACGGCGCAGATCCTTCAACGCTTACTGACTCCACGCTTGTTCGTCAGGTTAGTGAAGGCAAACTCGAACCTGACGCGTACATCAGCGAAATGCTATTACGACAGAACGCAATAAATCCAAACATAAATACAAAATTCGCAAAAAAGAATATAGAAAAAAACCTCGAGGTATCCAAAATCGCCTATGAGAAACAAAAAGCTGTAAATAGCCTGCTCGATAAAGTACAAACAGGAGCAGTGCTTTCTGAAGATGAACAAAAACTTCTCAATGACTATTATCCAGAAAACAGCCCTGAGCCGCCTGCATTCCAGAGACCATTTCAGGAGATACAAGATGAAATTCAACAACTCACAACTAAGCTCCAAGGTAGTAAAAAATTGACACGGGATGAATATCGACGACTCGACCAATTATTACGCTCCTCCCAGCCTATGGAGCTAAGAGTCCTTAAGGAGCAGGGTATTATTACCGAAGATCAACTCAAAGATCAACTTTCTAAATGGAAATCAGAGAACGTATCTCAAGGAGTAAAAAATCGTGGTCCATCAACACAAACGTCTTCATCCTCACAATCCGGCAGTTTTGCAGCTCTTGCCGAATCTGCAACAGGTGTCCAAATCCTCCGTCGTAATTTTACCCCACAACAAGCGAGAGCTTATGTTGCAACGCTTCCATTGGAACATCAGCGTGGTCTAAATGCTGAGCTCGATAGACTTGAAGCATCTGGGCTTCGATATACCGTGTCAGTCAGAAGAGACGGAAGAGGTGCTTATGGATTGGAGCAATTTATTCTGCAACCAACCAACACTTGGACCAACGTCAAAAAAAACGCCGAACAGTCCGTCACGCAGTCCGTGCGTCATGAAGTAGGCAAACAGGGCAACCGGCTCATCAATCCCGACTACGTACACAATGAAATGATCAATCAGTACAAACTCGTCCGCGACGCGCTGCCCCCCGGCACGACAACGCACAAGCTGTTGGAAAAAACCGATAAAATCGTCACGGTCGCCCTCACCGGCACAGGACTCACTATGGAAGCAGTCAACCTCTTGGTCAATGCCGTGCGTGGCGCGCTCCTGGAAGCCCCGGAGCTCCAGTATAAAGTCGCTGCCCTTATCCCCGACGATCTGGTTCGCCAGGGGGTCACCGTCAACACGCGGTTGCTTGGGAATAATTTACGTGCGTTTATCCATAAAAAATACAACCTCCCCGACCGGCCCCGCCACACACCCATCCTCGTCAATACGCTCGAACAAATCAAGCCCGAACACTATCGGGCTCAAGACGCCCAAAAAGTTGGCATCACCATGAGGGATTTGAGCCGCGAGAAGGCCATTAAGTTTATCCACGATAATGTACCGCTAGAAAAACAGCAAAGTGCAATTGAGACACTAGGCAGACTCGAAGGTAATCAATTTGGGGTTTCCATCATGGACTCCGGTTGGGTCAGGATAGACGCATCAGCGCGTGAACCGAGGAAATATGAAGATCGCCCGCAGTACGACAACCGCCAAAAGTAGATCGGCTCGTTTGACGCCTCCGTTGCCACCAAAATGCCGTAAGTATCAGCTCTTTATTCGTTGATTCGAAATTTCGTTACTTCGTTAATTTGTCCCGATGCTGACCCCCGATTTTTATCGGAAATACAGCATCGTGGATCCCCCTTCGCGGGATTAATTTGTTAATTTGTTGACACCCCTTCGTATCTGCTCGACGGCCTCCCGGACAGCCGGTGCGTTGCCGTCATCGGACAGGATCCCTGCTAATTCCTTATTCACCGCCGCCTGATACTTCACGAGGAGCGCCTGATACTCCTCTTCATGCCGCGTCAGAACATCATTAAGTTTGGCAATCTCATCTTCACTACACTCATCAATGCCCACCAACAGATTAATCTTCTGCTGGTCATTCAAAAGATGCGACTGTTGTATTTTTTGTTTTATCGTATCCATACTCCCTCCTGATTTCTCCTATTTCCTCCTAATCCCTCTTATCCCCCCGCTTACCCCGTAGCTCGTGAATGAAATTTTTACTCGTCCTTCACCATCTTCTCATATAAATCCAAAAACCTCTCCTGCTTATCCCGCTTTGCCGCCCCCACTGTCTTCGCCTTCTTCGCCTCCTCCAGAATCGCATCCACCTTCATCGCCCCCCCTGCTTTCCTCGCGTTTCGTATCTCCCCTACGGCCCGCACGTACGCCGATACTCCTTCGATCACCTGCGCCGCACCAAAAAGCGTCACAGGGTTTGAAAAGTCTGCAATTTTCCCAGCAGTACGCCCAATTTTTGGAAAAATTCCAGAACGTTCATTTGATGTACCAGGTGAAACTTCGCTTAATGCAAATTCTCTCTTCGGTGGCTGACCAGACTCAACCTCTAAATCTTTAACATCTACTTTATAGGATGCTTTTTTCTCCGGTTGACGCAAACCTCTGCGTACAGCCCAATCCAGCACATTGACTATGGCGGATGAACCTAAGTACGACGAGGGAATTTTTGGAAGTTCTTTCCCTAAAAATTCATTACCCTTTTGATACATCACGTATGATGCACTATCCGCGAGGATTTCTTGCACGAGAGAGCTATTAAACAGGCTCTTTACTCGTTCACTATTCTCGATACTCCCCACTGGAAGCTTCGGCAACAGCATATTGAATGCTGCCCCTAGAGCAACAGTCGACAGTGACTCAAGCCCCGCTCCGACAACTCCCACCGCCAATGCTTTCCCGACTCTCGTCGACGCCATCTCCCCCAACTCCTTTTTGGCCGCAAGATTCGCCTTTCCCAAGTCTCCCAAAAATTCCATCGTCGCCCCGACGACGCCCACCGCCCTCGCCTCCTCCGGCCGCCGTCTCTCCGAATCCCCGATTTTGACCACGTCCACCACACCAGTCTTCTTCGATTCCGGTTTTATAGTTTCTGGTGGTATTGGCTGACGTACTGATTGTTCCCCCATACTACTGTTTTGACTTTACAGACTTTCTGACTTTACAGACTTTCTGACTTTACAGACTTTCTGACTTTATAGACTTTATAGACTTTATAGACTTTCTAACTTCCTACGGCTTCCCTACCCCAACATAAACCTTGTCCGAATCCTTCACCATGTCAGGTGAAGAAGCCTGAGGATTCCACTTTTTGACCGTCTCCATAATCTCCCCGACGTTTGCCCGCAAGCCCGTTTCGTTCTTTAGAATAAAATCGTGTTCCTCTGCCAAAAACTTTCCCAACTCCTCCACGTCCTCATTCTTCATCGATCCTATGTTCCCCAAAAGCACAAGCTTATCCTCGTTCGGGACGATCAAGCTATTTCGTATCAGCTTCACGAGTGCTATTTTTTTATTCATATGTTTACCTGTCATTCTGGCCCACGAGCTGGAATCCAGTTTTTTAACCTACGCTCGGCTGCACAAACACCCCCGCCGCTTGCATCACATCCGGCTTTTTCGCCTCACTCATCTTCCCGTCAAACCGTTTCATCACCACTTTTCCCATATCTAATACTAAATCACGGGCAGTGGTCTGCCATTCATTATAATTATGAGCAAGTTGCCAAACTGCCGGTACAATGTTTGCTCCAGGCAACACAAACTCCGCAAGTCCGGCAACTAACGCGAGTTTTTGCGGCACATCAGGATACGGATCAATTTTATGCATCAGATGAAGTCCTCCACTGATCACCACATCTTTCCCTAATTGTTTTTTCGCTCCGGAGTATGCCCTCTGCGCCTCACTCATTTTTTTAGTGATAACTTCATTCACGCGTGTTGTATTTGCATCCAGCAATCCATCTGCTCCCAATTGATTGACAATTTTAGTGTAACCCTTCGCTTCTTGAACGTTTTTCCGCGCGCTCCACGCTTCTTGCGCTGAATGTATTGGATCCGCCGCCAAATGAACAGGGTTTCGTGGTATAGCTTTTAACGTCTCCCACAATTTACCCCTCGCCGCAGTTTGAACTACCTTTGCTGCTGTTTTTTCCGCTGCCGACGCACCTCTTAACCCCCACGCAGCTTTCTCAGCCGTTAACGCCACCTTTCCTGCTTCTGCTGCTGCTCCGAATTTAATGAGAGTCCCTGTTGGTCCGAGAAGTGGAACCAAAGAAAGTCCACCCGCAGCTGTTGCTTTTACATTTTTCCAGGTAATCTCACCAAACGTTTTTCCGTGTGTTTTCATCACATTCCACATCTCCTGTACCATCCCCACTTCCCCCGCTGCCGCCGCAGTTTGTGCTGCGGGGTCGCGCATCTCCTGCTCTATCTGTGTCCGTGCTTCCGCGACTTCTTGCTTGAGAGTATCCGCCTCGGCAATTTTCTCCATTTCTGATACCTGCTCTTCCATATTATTTGATTTTTTTATTGGTCGGATTGGTATTTATTGGTCAGATTGGTCGGATTATACCTACCCCAGCTTCCTTCTCTCCTGCTT
>CAZLDC010000058.1:0-6232 GCA_964558385.1 uncultured Gammaproteobacteria bacterium | reverse complement strand
GCCTGCAACGCTTGATGCGTAGCATCTGCGGGCAGGCGACTTTCGACTTGTCCGTATATATGCTTGATCACTTCATAGGCATATCGTCCTATCCCGACACGCTGGGCTTGGTTCGCTTCATAGCCGTCTATTGCAATAATCATAAATAGCAGTATGTAGTAAGTAGATAGTAGTTAGGAATAATAAATATTATTTATTTGCGAATACTTGTAATTAACGCATTTAATAATTTTTGAACGACAATCACATCTTTATCAATATCTTCGAATTGCTGCTTATTGATATACCCAAGATCGCGGCTTATGATGAGCTGGTTCTCCAACTCGGTCAATGATCCAAGTGCTATAAAATAAAACTGTGTTTTTTCTTTTACGGACCACCGAGAAAATCCCTCTGCGATATTGCTTGTAATAGATATCGCGCATCGACGTATTTGGGGAGTAAGAACATATTGTTCATCTTTTGGAAACGTTTTCGTTAATTCATATATGGCCAACACCAACGTATGACCATTTTGCCATGTTACCAACTGATGAAACGATTGAATTTTTTCCATATCCTTTCCCTTACTACCTACTACTTACTACTTACTACCCATAAATCCCGGGTATACAACGTGTAATTTGCTCTCAGGAAGGTGTAATAATTCCACAACATCTTTCTTCGTCGCTTCTGAATCACAAAGGATAGCTTGGCATTCTTGTTTTACCAAAGCGAGCCGCCGTTTTTGCACGTCAATGATCATTTTTGCAAATGTTTTTGGAAATCGCAGAAAACTTACATCATGCACGGTTGTAATTCCTTTGGCTTGTGCGAGCGGTGGCTGTGTCCAGTCGCTACTCCAAAACACATCCACAGAGCCTACAAACCACTCAATCGGCACGATATGAAGCCTATTCCATAAAAACTCAAGGATGGTCGGCGGGATCGGGATCATCACCAGCTTTACTCGCTTCGATAATGGCCGATTCCCGGAATCGAGGCTGCTTTGATTCCGGGAATCGCGCGTAAGCAGAGAAACGTATTCATAAAAGATATGACGCTTCCGCAGCGACGCGCCAAAAAGTACATACTCGTGGGTTCCATCCGTCCGGACAAGCGCTTTGACAAGTTCCCTGACATACTGCCCGACTCCCGTCCCTTCATGAACTATCTGACTGATATCGATACCAATCTTCATAAGACCAATTTAAACTGTAAACTGTAAACTTTAAAATGATTTTCTGGGAAGTTTAAATTTTAAAGTTTGAAGTTTTAATTACGATATCCATTTGATTTTTTCTTGTGCCATTTCCATGCCGTCTGGACGATCGTGGTAAGATCCGGATATTTCGGGGTCCATCCCAGTATTTTTTGGGCTTTCGCATTATCCGCCCACAGTTTACCCGGATCGCCGGGCCTACGGGGTCCAAAAGAGCGCGGAATTTTCTTGCCTGTCACCTGTTCCGCTGTCGAGAGGACTTCCAAATTACTATATCCCTTCCCTACCCCAAGATTGATTGCTGTCGACGCTCCCCCTCTATGTACATATTCCATGGACTTGATATGTGCTGCTGCCAAATCCTCCACATGGATATAATCCCGTATGCATGTTCCGTCCGGGGTATCATAGTCATTACCGAATAGCTCAAACTTCTCGCGTTTACCGGAGGCCACTTCAAGGGCAATCGGGATGATATGAGACTCGCTTCGGTGCGCCTCCCCCAAACTCCCATCCTGCATGGCGCCCGCCGCGTTAAAATAGCGCAGGCATACATAGCGCGTACCGTATATGCGCCCGTACCACTCTATCATCTCTTCTACCATTCTCTTGCTTGATCCGTAGACCGATACCGGCGCAATGGGTGCGTCTTCCGTTACCGGAATGCGATCCGGATATCCATACACGGCGCTGGTCGAAGAAAATATGACCGGCGGATTACCGTGCCGTCTGACTGCTTCCAGCAAATTCAGTCCTCCGCGAAGATTGTTGTCAAAATATTCATATGGCTCTGCCATAGACTGCCCCGCGAGCGAAAGAGCGGCAAAATGGATCACTGCGTCAAATGGAACGCTCTGGAGTGCGCTGTCAATATCGTCAAAATTTCGAAGATCTCCTATGATGAGTGTCGTGTCCCCGACCGCTTCACGGTGACCGAGGGATAGATTGTCAAATACGACGGTTTCGTGGCCCGCGGCGCGAAGCACGGCATTGGTGACCGAACCGATATATCCCGCTCCTCCGGTAATGAGTACTTTCATGGTTTTAAAAGGTTAAACCTTGCCACAGCAAGGTTTAACCTTAATACGCCTTTATTGTACCCTAGGCGGTTTAAGAAAGGAAATAATGATAAATATCAAAAAATAGGCCGCTGCGTACCACGTCAACCGCTCTGCCGTAAAAAACGTCCAGGTAGCAAAAAGTGGTATTGCCAGGATCAGACACACGAGTCCTACCCACACAAAAAATACCGGACGGCGGACCAGGAGTAGCACGACAAATACTATGAAAAATCCGGCGACTTGTGGTTTCATGAAGGATTCGTTTTACGATCCTCTGGGCGCGCTTGGTATTCTTCTATCGTTTGGACGTTCCGTTTAGAAAACTCTATGACTTGCTCGAACACCTGACGATCTGCTTCTCCTACCCGACCCATAAGCGAACGCAAAACTTCCTGATGCTTAGCAGATGCCGTCTTGAGCCTCAGAAAAAACGCTTCATCCTGCTTGCCTGTCAGACGGTATAGTTCATACGTGAGAAGCGTCATGTTATGTTCTGCTTTTAACGCTGTTTCGCGGGCAAGAGCAATATTATTCTTATCAACGAGCATAGCCGCAGCTAAGATACCCTTATCGGTTTGTCTCAAATAAAATTCGCTCTTCTTTACAGGATCGGAAATAAAATCAGCAACATACCGGTCGCGTAATACCTTTATCTTATAAAACGGACTATCCGGCAACATACCGGGAAACGCGAGATCATACTTCACATACGTTGACGCAGTCGCGACACCGATAGTTTGATCCTTCGCCACCACAGTGGAAACGAGCATAAACGTAAAGAATATGAAAAACGTTGATGCAATAAATATTTTCATGTATTAAGCCGGATGAATATATCGGATCGTAACTATCATCGTACCAAACACAGCCAACAGACACAACAGGCGTGCAAGACGTCGATACCAGATATCCGATCCCATCAAAACGCTTCCTAAAACCGGAACCAAAAGCATTAGCAAAAATCCCCGGTAAACCGGAGGGGCGATCCCAAAAGGGATTTCGTAGAGTTCACGGTAGAGCGGCAACCACACAAAAACAACAAGCATGCCAAGCGCAAATGAAACGTTCTGTTGCACTTCCGATAGTAGTTTCCCGCCGGCGAGAGCCAAAAACGGAAAAAGAGGAATAACATACCATCCATGTACGTCCATTTGATTGACAGACGCGAGGAGCAAAAGCGTATAGAGGAATGCCGGAACAGTCATCATTATATTTTTCTTAACATCGATGGAGGCCAATCCCAAAGCGAACAAGCCCCAAAAATACCACCCATCATAATAGACTTTATTCACAATGATGGGATTGGTCAGGAGCATCCAAAGAGCATTGGGACCCACCGATCTGCCCCCTTGGTACGTCTGTATAGCCCAAAAAAGTCCTTCATCATACGCCCGACCATACAGGTAAAATACCCCAAGCCCTAAAACATACGGGAGAGTGATCCAAAGAAGTCTCCTCATCCCGACCCCACGCAAGAAGCAAAGAACTACCACCGAAAAAAATACAACGACCCCAAGCACTTTTGTAAGCAACGCGAGGGCGCAAACACCGCCGAGGAGGAGAAGTTGCCAAACAGGAGGTTTCTTCGGTAACACGCTCACGATATAAAGCCCCAAGAGAAAAAATACCGTCAGCAAACTCTCCGCAACGGCAATTCTGCTGTTTATCGCAAAGAGTGTACCCGTTGCGTATATAGCAAGCGACCACATGGCTACCCCCGCTCCATACACGCGCTTCCCCCATATATATAAAAGATATGATGAAATGATCGCGAGTATGATGGGTACGAGACGGATAGTTCCAAGGGAGACAGCTTCAAACGTATGTTCCCCCCGGACAAGTGCCCACGCGCCGACCAGAAGCCCAAACAAAGGGGGGTGATCCATATAGGGCCGGACTATCGGAAAATACAACCCGTCTATCGTCAGATGCTTTATATCTTTGTACAAAGGTATAGCTGACCAGGCAATAGGCACGCCTTTGGAAAGCAAACTTATCCCCTGAAATGCAAACGCATACTCGTCGCTCGTTGCCCCGCGCTGGGGATACACCGCGTAGTTATGGAAGCGCAATGCGAAAGCAAGAATCAATAAGGATATAACGATGATTATAAGTTTCATGTACGATACGTTTTGATAAGCCATTTGACTGCGCCAATAACGTCATTTATATCCTTCCGGGTCAAATTAGCCCCCAACGGCAGAGAGACTGTTCTTTCACCGATAAATTCTGCATTAGGAAACATACCTTTTTTGAACCCAAACGTCTTACGGTAGTACTCATGGAGATGCACGGGATTAAAGTGGACCCCGCTGCCGATGTTCATTTTGATCAGCTGATCGACAAAATCATCGCGGGTTATCCGGAGCTTGTCGAGACGAAGAAGAATTGCAAACAAATGCCGGGCATGTTTTGTATTGGGTGATTCGGCGGCCGGAAGCATGAGTTCCGGAACGTTTGAGAACGCATGCATATACGTTTCCCAGTGTTTTTTTCTGATCAGCCAGTTTTTTTCTACCCGGGCAAGCTGATGAATACCAATGGATGAGGCTATATCCGTAAGATTATATTTAAACCCGGGAGTAACCGCTTCATAATGCCGGTAGAAGCGTACACTGTAGCGCTTATATGCATCCTGCGAAAGTCCGTGCAGGCTCATGATCCGCATGGACTGGGCATATTGTTTATGATTCGTCACAACCATACCCCCTTCACCGGTAGCGATATTTTTTGTCACGTAAAACGAAAATACCGTGATGTCTCCTATCGAACCGATCTTTTTACCCTTATATAGAGCCTCTGCGGCATGCGCCGCATCCTCTACCACAAAAAGCTTGTGCCGGCGAGCGATATGCATGATCGCGTCCATATCACACGGCCGCCCGTGCAGATGGACGGGTAAAATGACTTTTGTTCTGGATGTAATCTTCTTCTCTATCTCTCTCGAGTCAATGTTCCAGGAATCCTGCTGCACATCCGCAAATACCGGAGTTGCCCCGCAGTGGAGGATGACATTGGCAGTAGAAACGAATGTCAACGGTGTCGTAATGACTTCATCGCCTGGACCAACACCCAGCGCCTTGAGCGCAAGATGCAGTCCTGCGGTAGCAGAATTGACGCCGAGCGCAGAGCTGGCCTTGGTATAAGCAGCAAATACCTTTTCAAATAACTCAGTCTTGGGTCCGGTCCCCCACCAGCCGGACTTGAGGGTATCCACCACTTCCGCAATTTCCGGCTTGCCAATAAACGGCTTCCCGAAAACAAGAAATGATTTACGTACAGGTTTTCTCATATGCGTACACGGTCATCCTCGGGCTTGTTTACCCTGAGTCTTTCCGAAGGGACCCGAGGATCCAGCTTAAAAAAACTGGATTCCCTCTTTCGCGGGAATGACACATTACTTAAACTTCCTTATCACCTTTGCCGGCACGCCGACGACGAGGGTATTAGCCGGCACATCTTTCGTGACCACCGCCCCTGCGGCAACGGCTGCCCCCTCACCAATCATGAGCCCGGCAAGCACCACCGACCGTGCGCCCAAAAAGCATCCCTTTTTTAATAACACCGGCTTCGTACGGGAAGGAATATGCTGTTGGATAGGATGATGGGCATATCCCACGTTCGTATGCGTTAACACCATCGCATCAAAAGAAAGCGTGACATCATCCTCAAGGAGGATCCGCTCAGCAAGATCCAGCGCAACACCGTCTCCCAGAAAGCACCGGTCACCGATCCTCAAACCGCCGATTCCCACTCTGTAAAGATTCATCAGTTTTATTCTTTCAATAACGGTATCACTGCCTATTGTTGCGCCGAATAATCGAAGAAATGTCACGCGTAGCGGCGAGGCGAACATCATGGCAAATACATATTGCCAGAGACTGGAAAAAACGTATCGAATAAGCTTTTTTATCCCTACTTCTTTAATCAAAAGAATTTATGGTTTAAGGGTAAAACTTGCCTATGAAAG
>CAZLDC010000057.1:0-6241 GCA_964558385.1 uncultured Gammaproteobacteria bacterium | reverse complement strand
TGGAGTTTGAACAACATCCGGCTTGGGCTATGGTACCCATGATCACTGCATTTGCCTTGCGATCGGCATCTCCGCCGGTGGACGCATGGGTTCGGTTGCAACACACCAAGATATTATTGACGTACACGTTTGACAGTAGTCATAAAACAGCGCAAGCAATCATCATCGCAGCGCTAGAAGGAGAGGCCAACGTCCGTGCGATTGATCTCCGGCAGGAGCAGGCGCGTCTGCAAGCCGAGCGGTCAGCCTTGGAGCGAGCTGATCTGACGGTATATCTTACGAAGCTGTTTGAACCGGTGACCAGTCTGAAAGGAAATTTGACGGTTGTCATTTCGGATCGGGGAGAGTATGTCAACACGGATCCAATTGCAGTAAACGATCTTAAAGATTCGTCCGTTGTGCAGAAGCAAATTGTTGCGCCGATTAGTGGTCGTGGAATCGATGCGCGATTTACGTTTGTTTTTCGGTCCAGTGACGGCAAGACAGTATATGAGGGCGTCTACAAACTTGATGAGCTCGGCAAGCTTGTTGCCGAAACAGAATTTACCAAAGTGGAAATTCCACGAGTTGTTGCCACCGAAGCGGATCTGACCCAATTGCCTGGCGGGAATATAAGCATTCCAAAAGAGCTGATTGAAAATGTAAGCAGATTAACCAATGCGTTAAAAGATAATATTGACACCCAAGAACGGCTCCGGAATCAAGCTGAATTGGATGGACTAATGAGTGCGGCGTATGCACGATGGGAAGCGAGACAGCTGGTCCAGAGGCAACAAAGGGAGATTGAACAAAGTCTATCCGACCAAGCTCTTTTGTCTGCGCCGGTGACTACTGTAAAAACTCCACCCCAGCATCCCTCGTCCCCCACGATCGATGCGGCTCCCCAATTACCCAAATCGCCCGAATCCCCCCAATCTCCGCTTCCCACCGGAGGGACGTCAGACGTCCCAGCCGCATTTGACCGCGGTGGAGGCACAGTGAGAGTAGAAACGGGCGGCACAGCAAGTCAGTTGTCGTCCATTCCTCCGACCCCCGCTCTCCCGCAGTTTGATCAAACTGCGTGGACAAAAACGGTGACGGACCGGATTACTCTTCAACCCATCTATTGGCAGAAGATCGTTGATTCTCGAGTGTCAGCAGAAGCCTTTCGTGCAGATATTCGGGAGAAGTTACTTGAGGAGAGGTCCGAGCTCGCCGAGGATGGAGCATTATTTTTTGATGCCAATTTAGATAGTATTGTGAACACGATTTTCAATAATCTTCAGGCGCTCCGGCCGCTTGCAGCGGTGGCTCGCAGAATGAGCGGCATAGAGAGCTACGACGTATTTGCTTCCTACATTCGTAAAAATGGGATAGAAGCGGGGATCACGCTTTCTCAGATGTTTACAAATGCCAGAATGAATATCTTTGGTGTAGAGAACGAACACATCCAGAAGAATATCGTTGTCGCAATAAGTGAGGGTCGCTTCGAAGATGCGCGTTCACAATTGACCGTGTATCTTCAGGAGAAGATTGTAGTTCCGCAGGATAATACGGTTATCGTTCCAATTCTATCCAGTTGGATGTTGGGTGAGGAGATACGCCGGATTGGTCTGGATCTTGCCGATAAACTTGACTCCTTACGACAGGAGGAACGGGAGGAAGGCGGATGGGAGACAACGAAAGAGGAGATTAAAGACGTTGTAGATGAACTCCGGGTAAGCGAAAAAGGCGCATCTGAGGATAATATATATCCAAACGCTTCAGTGATCGCCAGAGGTCGGTGGATTGATGAATATAAAGCACGGATGAGTGTTGAGCGGGATAGCCATGGCGCGATAGTTCTATCATTTGATGACAATGAATATCAGATCGACGCGTTGGAATCAGATGAGAGAGGAAGTTTACTGCGTTCTGAAGCGGATCAATTGGTTCCAACTGGCATCTTTTACCAGATTATTGACATCAATCCCCAAGAAAGAAAGCGGGACATCGTTTTTTATGCGGATTCTCGTTCTGACGAGGAAATGGGACGCTTCCATGTGCCACTGACAAAGCAGGAGCAAGTTGAGGTAGAAAAAGAAAAGGTACGCCGCTATCTCCTGCCTAATCCGCGCAAGAATTACTATGATACGCTGGGAGTTTCTACTAGTCGTCAGGGTGGTTGGTGGGAGCAGTGGTGGTGGGTAAGTGTGGAAACGGATCATCGCGGAGAGCCATTGACAATTTTCGGAAGACAATTACCGCTCGCTGGTGAACGCGTGAGCCGCTGGCTGTGGGATCATCGTAAGCTATTTGACACGCCTGCTGATATTGAGGATGCTGGCCGGCGGGTGGGACTGGTGATTGATGAGCACGGCATGATCAGAGGGCGAAATGAGCCGTGGAATGTTCGCATGTATAATGATCGGTTTGTTCACAGTAAAAATTTCATTGTCAGAAGCCGTCCTGTTCGTTGGATTGCCCGGATGGTGTTAGGGACCGGTTTTTATGAACGCCGGATGACAGAGGTTGAGGAGGCTTATCGCATCCTTTCAGATGGTGAGATGCAGAGTAAGTACACTGAGCTACGAACAGTGAAGGGTCCGGTCGCTATCCTTTCTTGGCCTTGGCAACGGGTGACAGATACAGCACATTGGAGTTGGCGTCAGTTTCGTCAGAACCCGTGGGTGTATTATATCGTCCTTGCGACGCTGCCGGTCACACTGCCACTAACTGCAGTCGGTGTTACTACAGCGGCTTTTATCGGTGTATTCACCCTGCAGTTTTTAACAGTGCCGGTTCCGGAGGTTGCAGCTCCACCTCCGGTCGATGCACCTATTTCGTCTATCGTGATAGGAAGCCAGGATCCTACGGCCACCTCCACACAAGTTCCTCCAAGCGCAACGGCGAAGGTGGTTACGGTGACACCCACAAAAACTTCTCTTCCTTCGCCCACCGCGACCCCGGACGCGTCAGTCCAGGCTCTTGCCGAATTCGATCAAGCGGTTGCGAAAGGTCAACCGATTGTTTCGTATCTCGCAAAGCCAGTCTATGAGTATATGGTGAAAGAGCGACAGCGCCAGGCAGAAGTTGAAGGGGTAAATTATTGGGTACGACTCCTCGGGATTACTCCGAAGCAAGCCGCGAATTTGTCACAGCAGACAAAAGATCAGGTGTTAAATGATCCGGTGATCACGTTTGTCTTGTTGGGGGTTGACGTAAGCGGGTCACTACAAACGGCGACGGATGAACACAATATTCATAATGATTTCAATATCCTCGTTCACTTTAATTCGCAAACCGGCGCGGTTACTGTTACGGTCCTCAATCGGGATACGATTCTGGCTAATGGGAATAATCTTAATTTTATGCTTTCTGATCCATATGAGTATCACTCGGTGAGTAATGGGGATGGTCGCGGAGGACTTGTGGAGATTAAGGATCCTGTCGGAAAGGCAAAAACACGGTTTGAGTGGCTTACCGGTCGTCCTGTTGACTCAGTGAGCATACTGGGTTTTGAGTCGTTTGAATCTATAATTGATGGCCTTTACCCGGACGGTATGACGTTCACCTCAATGGCTGATCTTTATGAAGGAAAACAAACCCAAGAGGGGGCAATCGTGAATGATATTAACCGTCAACAGACATGGGTAAAGGGTAAAGCATATGATCATGTTAAAGGTGCAAATGTGTTGCGGTATGTAAGGAATAGATCAGATTCGTCGTTTGCCAGGGATATGCGGGCTACGCAGATCATTTCACAAATTTTTAGAGACCAATTATCCGTGCTGGGCAAGGAAGGCGGGTTCGGTGGTCGCATCGACGCACTTTCACGCGTCTTGGAGGTGTTAGGTGGTACTCGTAATTTTGCTACAGATACGCCATGGTACGGAAAAACGTCTGACGGTAAACCAACTGGACTTTTGGCTCATCTTGCGTATCGCAATAGTATTGCGCAGTCCCAACGAAAGAGTGTCTACCTTAGTAAGATTGCAGAGTTACCCGGTCTATTATCGCGATTAACCATTAACATGTTATTGCCGGAGAGTACGGATAATAATTTCGGTCAATCATTAGACACGCTTCTCTCTTATACACCCTTGCCGATCAAAGCTCATAGGGTATTGAAGTACGCCGGTAATCTGCCGGATGCAAAACCATGGTTTCGCAATAAAGTCGCTTTTCCTATCCAAAGCTGGCGTGAATCGCTGGGAGAATTTACATATGTTCCAAATGATGTACAACAAGCAATTTTGTACTATCAGACCCTGCGTGACATAGTTCGGGGGAGTGCTTTCGGAGGTAAAGAGGTCCAAATTATAGAAGCCACACCGACACCTGTTACGCCCACTCAGACATCCACTGCTTCTCCAACTGTTCCATCAAAAGATGTCATTGATCAAACGAAAGAGAAACGAATTGCGACCGTGCGTGCACAGTTTGATCAGGCCACGAGTTTTGCGGAATTTACGCTTGCTCCGATCTATCAGGCTGTGGTTCAGTCACGAGTGGAAAAAATTTCCGTCAATGATCCGGCCATACCAGGATATAATCCTCAGAAACCGATAGTTACCCAGGCAGACGTGGCTGGATTCTGGAGACGGATATTAGGAAAAGCATCTCCTACTCAGGAAGAGATCGCATCGGTGAAAGATGCCGTAATCAATAATCCTATTATTTCCTTGGCTATTCTTTCTTCTGATGCGCGGACCGGGGAAAATATTAATGATACCAGGAACGATTTTACGCTCGTGCTGCTCTTGAATACTAAAACAGGAGAAATAGATTTTGTCTCATTCCCCAGAAACTTCCGATGGGCAGACGGAAACACGATCAACACGACAATTCATGTCTCTGATGCGGTAGTCGCTCTTGGTGGTGAACAATACAGAGCAGCAGATTCAAGTGATCCACTCGTGAATACGACGGTGCGCATGGAAACAGCACTGGGTATGCCCATGGATTTGGTCAATATTATTACCTTTGAGTCTTTTATAGCGGCTATTGATAAGCTATTCCCTGAAGGTTTAGATGTCTATGTGTATCGGGATATCCATGATGATCAATATCCTACGCCGGATTATGGAGTAAAAACAATTGATTTTCGTCAGGGGTGGGAGAAACACATGAATGGTGAGCGGGTACTTGAGTATGTGCGGACGAGACACGACGGAAAAGACGACGAACGATTGTTTCGAACTGCGGAAGTTTTTGCACTCGTTATTTCTAAATTGTTAGACGAAGCGGTCAGTACAGGATCTTTCTATCAACCGCTTATGCGACTTCGGCAGGCCATGACTGCTATCCAAGGGAAACAGGATACGTTTCTTTCTAACATCCGATGGGACATGATTTTGGATGAAATTCTGTATCGGGAGTACCTTATCCGTAGCGACACGGTACTAAACAGAAAGTACGGGCTTATGATGGCACAACAAGTAGGCTCGTATACCCAATCAATAGCGTCACTAATCCCTTCGTTTATTCAAACGGGAAGACTTGGACAAGATGGAATGCTGGGTTTTCATCTTCTTGGGGCTGCTCAAGATGGAGGACGATTTGCCACAAACGCTATTTTGGAAAAAGCATCCGATGGCGCGTTGTGTGCTCCGGGATATCCGAATTGTTCAGCGGGTGTCGTATGGGGGGGAGAAACCAATCCGACGAATATCGCACAAACTATGGGGTACTATGCGTTTTTAAGAGATCCCAAGAGTGGATTGATTTGGGTAGCTGCTTCTGGTGATTGGCGGCGTACCCTGAAGGTATCAAACGCAGTACCAGCCCAGGCAAAAATTTCCATTGATCAAAAAGTGACTACACAAGTCCCTGCTCCCTCGACTCCCTCGGCGCCGGTAGAATCAAATGCTTCGTTATCCCAAGCGTACTCCGTCGTGCAAAGTATGGACGATGCAATTAAGGCAGTACTCGATCAGAATCCGGAAGCGGTCGTCATGGTCGTGCCGCTCCATAATTATGAATATGACAATGGATTAGCGATCGTGAAATCAGATCCGGTCGTCGTGGCAAACGTGAATAGCGGCTACCGCGCGCTTGCAGAAGGCAAATATAAGGGACATGTGATCATTGTGGACACGACCGGGATTTTTGAAAATGGAAGTATTCGGCCCGAGTTTGCCGCAAATCCGGCGCCGTCAGGGTCGAAGGGCATTGATACGGTACATTTGAATCCGCAAGGATCGGCCGCCATGGCTGGGGCAATGAGTCGTGCTGAAGCCGCGGTTCCCATCGGAGGAAATGGGGTCATTTCCGCATTCGG
>CAZLDC010000056.1:0-6266 GCA_964558385.1 uncultured Gammaproteobacteria bacterium | reverse complement strand
AGACCCGCACCTGGTAGACGCGTCCACGATCGGTGATAAAGAGCATGTTGTCGTGGGTTTGGGCAACCACCAGCTGATCAATGGCATCTTCTTCCTTCGTTGCCATACCGATCACTCCCTTGCCGCCGCGCTCCTGCATCTTGAAGGTGGTCCGGGGGACCCGCTTGATATAGCCTGTCTGGCTCATGGTGATAATCACTTCTTCATTGGGGATGAGCTGCTCGTCGCTAAACTCGCCGACTTTACTTTTAAACACTTTCGTCTTCCGGTTATCGCCGTACTTTTCTTTGAGTTTGAGCAGTTCCTCCTTCACCACTTTCAGAATTTTTTCCGGATGCTCGAGGAGGTCGAGGAGATATGCGATCGTCTCCCGGATCATGGCGAGTTCATCCTCGATTTTTTGCCGCTCGAGGGCAGCGAGGCGCCGCAGTTGCATATCCAAAATTGCCGTGGATTGTATTTCGGAGAGTTTGAAGCGGGTCATGAGTTTGGTTTTCGCTTCATCGGCGCTTGCGCTTTTTTTGATGATACTGATGACTTCGTCGATATGGTCTACGGCAATTTTGAGGCCTTCTAAAATGTGTTCCCGCGCCCGGGCTTCCTTGAGTTCAAATTCACTGCGTTTGCGCACCACATCATGGCGGTGCTTGATGTATTCTTCGAGAATGAGTTTCAAGCTGCATGTCTGCGGGGTGTTATCGACGAGTGCCACCATATTTACGGGGAAGGTCATTTGGAGATTGGTGTGTTTGTAAAGATTGTTGAGAACCTGCTTGGGTTTGGCGTCGCGCTTGAGCTCGACGTACACGCGGATACCACGGCGGTCGGATTCGTCCCGCAGGTCGCTAATTCCTTCAATCTTTTTATCTTTGACAAGATCGGCGATTTTGACAACCAGAAGGGCCTTGTTGACCTGGTACGGGAGTTCGCTGATGATAATTGCGGATTTGCCCTGTCCGATATCTTCTATTTCTGCTTTCCCTCGCATGACGATTTTTCCGCGTCCGGTGGCATACGCATTTTTGATTTCACTTACATCATAAATAATGCCGCCGGTCGGAAAGTCCGGGCCCTGAATGTGCTCCATAAGCTCTTCGACGGTGGTGTCAAAGTGTAGTAGGTAGTTAGTAGTTGGTAGTAAGGGTGAGCGGCTATTCTGTACTTTTCCCTGGCTACTTTCTACTGACTGCTTACTACTTTCTACTTTCGCTTTCCCGATCATCGCGCCGATTGCATCGGCCACTTCAGAGAGATTATGCGGCGGGATTTTGGTCGCCATACCCACGGCTATACCCTCCGATCCCATGAGCAGAAGATTGGGGAGCTTGGCCGGAAGATAATCCGGTTCTTTGATGGTATTGTCAAAGTTTGGCGAAAACTTGACCGTTTCTTTCTCAATATCCAGAAGCATCTCTGAAGCGATTGCCGAGAGACGCGCTTCCGTATACCGCATGGCAGCAGGCGGATCGCCATCGACAGAACCAAAATTTCCCTGGCCGTCAATGAGCATATAGCGCATGGCAAAATCCTGCGCGAGCCGCACCATCGCTTCGTAAACGGGCGCGTCACCGTGTGGATGAAATTTTCCCAGCACTTCTCCGACGACCTTGGCTGACTTGGTATACCGGCTGGTGTGGGAAAGCCCCAAGGCATGCATGGCGTAGAGGATTCGGCGGTGGACGGGTTTGAGGCCGTCCCGGACATCAGGGAGGGCACGCGCCACGATGACGCTCATAGCGTAGTCAAGGTACGCGCGCTGCATCTCTGTGACGATTTCCGATGGTACGATTTTACCGATGTTCATTATAAAATTTTCAATTTGTAATTTTTAATTTTCAATCAATTTTCATTTTGAAATTTTCAACTATTGAAAAATGATAATTGAAAATTTAATGAAAATTGTCCATTGAAAATTGAAAATTTAAGACAGCCTTCATGGTTGTAGTGCTTTTTGGATGTCAGCGAGCGCTTCCGTTTTTCCCCGCCATTCCTTTATTTTCACCCACTTGCCCGGCTCGAGCTCTTTGTAGTGTTCAAAGAAGTGTTTAATTTTGTCTTTGATCGCTTGCGGGACATCACTGATGTCCTTCCACGCACCATAGTACGGATCAACTTTGAGGGTCGGCACAGCGAGGATTTTGGTATCTATCCCCTCCTCATCTTCCATCTCAAGCATCCCGATGGGGACAGCCGGAATGACCGTGCCCGCAGCGACGGATTTGTCCGAAAGGACCAAGACGTCCACAGGATCGCCGTCTTTGGCCATCGTACCCGGAACGAATCCGTAGTTAAACGGATACCGGAATGCCGTGTAGAGAAAACGGTCGACGAATACGACACCCGTGTCTTTGTCCAGTTCGTATTTGATATCCCCGCCTTGCGGGATTTCTACAAAAACATTAAGTTGTGCGGGGGCATTTTTTCCCGCGGTGAGTGCGTTCATAGAACCTCCTTTATAAAATTTTCATTTTTCAATTTACAATTTACATCCAATTTTCAATTATCATTTTTCAATAGTTGAAAATTTAAATAATGCAAATTGATTGAAAATTGAGAATTTTAAATTGAAAATTATGTTTTCATTATATATCTAATGTAGCCGATTTTGTCCGCCTAAGCTTGCCTTGCGACTTTCCAGTACTATTCGTACACGTCGCAAAGGGCGCTTGGTCGGCGGACTGCAGAGCGCTAACACATTATATGTCCAATGTTGCGCTCTTTGCATGCGTTTGGATAAAGCGTTTGCGTGGCGGCACTTCGTCGCCCATGAGCATGGCAAATACTTGATCGGCGGCTGCCGCGTCGGCGATATTGACCTGCCGCATGACGCGGTTCGTGGGATTCATGGTCGTTTCCCACAGCTGTTCGGGATTCATTTCTCCTAATCCTTTATACCGCTGGATATTCGGTGCGGTTTTGAGGTCTTTGCCCTGCACTTGTACAACTTTATCGCGTTCGTCGTCGGAGTAGGCGTAGTGGGCGTTTTTGCCGATGCTGATTTTGTACAGCGGAGGTTGGGCCACATAGAGATGTCCTTTTTCGATAATATACGGCAGATGCCGGAAAAAGAAGGTCAGGAGAAGCGTCATGATGTGTTCGCCGTCCACATCCGCGTCTGTCATGATGATGATACGATGGTAGCGTAATTTTTCGGGCCGGAGACTATCGGATATGCCCATCCCGAGCGCGATGACGAGTGCTTTGAGTTCTTCAAATTCGATGATTTTATCCAGGCGCGCGCGTTCGGTATTGAGAATTTTTCCCCGGAGAGGCAAAATGGCCTGAAATTTGCGGTCGCGGCCTTGTTTGGCGCTGCCGCCGGCAGAGTCACCCTCAACGATAAACAGCTCTGAAACGCTCGGATCCTTTTCCTGACAGTCGGCGAGTTTGCCCGGAAGAGTAGCGCCTTCCAGCGCCCCTTTTCTGATGATCGCGTCTTTGGCGGCTTTTGCGGCAAGTCTGGCTTTGGCGGCCAGGAATACTTTTTCGAGGATTGCCCGGCCGTCGCCCGGGTTTTCTTCAAAGTACGTATCCAGTCCTTCTTTGACGGCAGATTGGACGAAGGGCTGCACTTCCGCATTGCCGAGTTTGCCTTTGGTTTGTCCTTCAAACTGGAGATACTGGGACGGCATTTTCATATAGACGATTGCCGTAAGACCCTCCCGGGTGTCGTCGCCGATAATGTTGTCGTCGGCGTCCTTGGTAACCCCTGCCTTTTTGGCATAGTCATTGATCGCCCTCGTGAGAGCCATCCGGAAACCGGTCAGATGCGTGCCGCCCTCGACAGTGTGGATGACGTTGACGTAACTTTCAACTGATTCGGAAAATCCATCGTTATACTGGATGGCTACTTCCATATCGATGTCCCCGTCGGCGGAAACCTTTTTGATGGTGATCGGATCATGGAGCGTGACTTTATTGCGGTTGAGAGCTTTGACCAGTGACGTGATGCCGCCTTCAAAATAATAATGGGCTTCCTGTCCGGTGCGCTCATCGAGCAGATGAAAGGCAAGGCGCGCGATGAGGTACGCCCGGTCCCGGACCTGCTTTTTGACGGTTTCAAAGGTAAGCGCTATGCCTTCTTTAAAAATTTCCGTATCCGGAAGGAATGAAACGATGGTGCCGGTTGCTGTGGATTTGCTCGCCTCGCTGTCGCTCCGGCGAAGCGGGCCGGACGTGCGCACCGGTCCGGTGGGAATGCCGCGTTTGTATTCCTGCGTATAGATTTTCCCGTCGCGGTGCACTTCGACTTTCGTCCAGATAGACAGGGCGTTGACGACGGAAGCGCCGACGCCGTGCAGTCCGCCGCTGACTTTATATGCTTTGCCTTCGAATTTGCCGCCGGCGTGAAGCTTAGTCATGACGAGCTCTAGTGCGGAGACGTTATATTTCGGGACTTTGTCCACAGGAATGCCGCGGCCGTCATCGCGCACCGTGACACTATCATCATCATGAATTGTGACCCAGACGTTACCTGCAAATCCTGCAAGCGCTTCGTCAATGGAGTTATCGATAATTTCGTTGAGACAATGATGCACCCCGGCAAGACCCGTAGTGCCGATGTACATGGCCGGGCGTTTGCGTACCGGCTCGAGGCCTTCCAGAACAACGATTTGACTGCCCGTATAACTTGTGGATTTTGCCATGAATTGATGAAGAAAAAAATGAGCGAATTCCCGCTCTATCAATCATTGTACATAATGCTGTTTGTGTTGTCCATAGCGCATTGTAAATTTTGGACGAAGCAATATTGACAGGGCCTGGCCCTGTCAATATTATCGAGGTATGCCATCCTCAAACCGCGTAAAAATTTATGTCGAATGTGGTTATTATCATGTGTATAATCGCGGCGTGGAAAAACGCGTCATCTTTCAAGACGATCAAGATCATCGTGTGTTCTTAAGTTATCTCAAATCGTATTTATCGTCAGTTTTCCAGCAAACGAGTCACCCAATATTGGAAGTGACAGGGCCAGGCCCTGTCAGGATACGACCTCTTAAATCATTCTTTGAAGAAGTTTCGTTACTTTGTTATTGTCTGATGCCAAATCATTTTCATTTGTTATTGCACCAGGTTCCATCAGACGGGATGCAACGCTTTATTCAAGCGCTATGTACGAGCTACACGATGTATTTTAATAAAAAGTACAAACGGGTTGGGCCATTATTTCAGGGTCCGTATAAGGCAGTTTTCGTTGATCGTGATTCTTACCTATTACATCTAACACGATACATTCATTTAAATCCAAAAGAGGTGACAGGGCCTGGCCCTGTCACAGCTCGAGAGTATGTATATTCTAGTTATCCGTATTATTTACGGCTCAAGCAAGCGGCGTGGCTGCATCCGGAATACGTGCTGGATTATTTCCGGTCCGCACAGCGTAAAGATTACCGGGACTTTCTTTCCTATGAGAGTTTTGTGGAGGACTACGGCGAGGATTCGAAGTTTGTGATTGGGAAGACGGCTATTGACTGACAGGGCGAGATACTGTCAGGAGAATTTGATCAAGATGGTCAATTAACTGTTGAGGGTAGCTAGTGTGGATCAGGTTGCTTTTTGGGACGGGGTGGGTGCCATCTTGGCGGAAAATTCCGAGAAATTGGATCATAACTTCATGGTCCTCATCTACGTATGTTTTTGTTCTAATACCGAGCAAATTAGGATCATCGCTAAGAATGAACGGCCCATTATTAAATCCTACCTTATCAATAATTCTTTTAGCTTCGTCGTGATTAAATTCGAAACAGACTCCACTGTTGGCTTTGCGAATGTCTTTTTGAGCTTTGGTTCTCGCTTTTGGAGATAACTGATCCCATTCGGTTGTAGTGTATTGTGGTTCAGTCGTGCGCTCTCCGCCGGGTGATACGGGAATAAGGACTTTCATTATCGGATAATGTACTCCTCCTCCTCCTTTGTCAAATGATTGTGATATTTTTTGTGCAACGACGTTAGGCCTATTGCAATAATAAAAAAGACTGACAGGGTTCAACCCTGTCATGGGAGGAAGACCGCGTCGAGGGCAAGCTTGTGGGTGATGTTGCCAAGTATTTGCGTGCGGGCGGTGAGAAAGGCGCGCAGTAGTTTTGTGATAATGCCTGGGGTAAGCGTTGTGGGAGGAAGATCACTGACAGGGCGAGACCCTGTCATGGTTGGTATATGGAGTTGATAAGCAAGCGCCCGGATGGACTGATCGATAAACAGCAGAGCATCGTCGCGGGTTTTGGCTACTCCGTCAATATACTGTACCCTCTCCCCTACTGATGCGG
>CAZLDC010000055.1:0-6395 GCA_964558385.1 uncultured Gammaproteobacteria bacterium | reverse complement strand
CCTTCCTTATATATACACCGACGATGTTGGGTAGCTTCGTCTGGGATGATGAACAGTTTATCTACAAAAATGTTGATATCCGAACCTTCAACGTAGCAGGAATTTTTTCCCATAATACGGTTGCCGGAGCTGGGGTAGCAAGCGGCTATTACCGGCCGATCACGAGTCTGTCGTTTGCGATCGACTGGATCCTGTCGCAGGGGCATCCCGCGTGGTTTCATATCATGAGCGTTTTTTGGCATCTGGCTGCCGGCGCGGCTCTTGCCGGGCTTCTGGTGGCTCTTGGATTTCCGGTACTTCTTCCTTTAATTGTTTTTCTCCTGCATCCCCTGCAAACTGAGGCGGTCGCCTATGTCTCCGGCCGGGGAGATCCGTTATCGATGTTTTTTGGATTTTTAAGCATGTGGACGTTCATTCGGTACACACAATACCCGCGGAAGGTCTTTTTGATTTGGGTTTCCATGGTTTCGTTTCTATTGGCAATTTTATCAAAAGAATCAGCGGTGATGTTCGTTGTACTTATCGGGATGATAATGACTGTACGCGCGAAAAAGTATTGGTATTGGATCATTGGATATGGGATCACTGCTTTGGTTGGAGTTCTTCTGCGTATGGCTGTAGTAGGGACGTACGGAGGATTTGATTGGGACGGCGTTTACGGACAGAGCATGTGGATCCGGGCGTTGACATTCAGCCGGGTGTTTCCTGAGTATTTGCGGTTAATCATACTCCCGTATCCGCTGCACATGGAGCGATTTGTTCCGGTCGTGACGTCACTTGTCTCTCCTTGGCCGTGGATTACATTGGGAATCATGATGTTGATGCTATTAGTCGGATTCAGGTTGAATGGCACGCAACAGCGCCAGTATTGGTTTGGGATACTGTGGTTTGGAATACTTCTTCTTCCGCAGTCTGGTATCCTGATCCCTGCTCCTGCCCTCATGACGGAGCATTGGCTCTACGGATCGCTTCCGGGATTGGGGCTTGCGCTGGATACCGCATGGAAACAATGGGGATGGAAACGGATTGAGGTTGCAGGATTCGTCGTTGTCGCGCTTTGGATTTCCGTTGCGCTACGTCAATCGTATCTGTGGGCCGATCCCATACGGTTTTATGAGTATACGCTTCAGTATGCGCAAACGGCGCGGCTTCATAATAATCTTGGCATGCATTATGCTGAATCCGGAAGAGTAAAAGAAGCTGAAGAGCAATACCTGAAGGCCGTGGCACTGGGCGAGTACCCTCAGATATATTTCAATCTTGGAAATTTGTATACGGCGACGGGACGGGAATCACAAGCCGTTGATCAGTACCGCAAGGCACGGGAACTGCAGTCCTTTCGTTAGGCTTTCGTAGATTTCCACTCTACTGCCGTGAGCAGTGGCGCGTAGATATCATCCTCGGGTTTGATGGTCAGGGCCTCGATTTCTTCTTTCGTCGGTGGGTGATTCTGAAATGTGACAAACGGTACATCGCGGATGATTGCAAGGGGCGTCTGCTCATTTCCTTCCCCCATGACGGCGACCGCTGCAGCGGCCAGTCCGTCGATGATGCTCGCTTTGGTCATACGAAGGTTTTTCCCAAAGATATCCGGGCGTCCGATGTAGTCTTTCAGCGGTTCCATCCCGCACCAGGCTATGGCTCTCCCACGCGTACCCCACTGGAGTTGAATGTTATGACTATCGGTGATGATGATACCGAGTTTGGTGCGTTGATATTTCTTTTTGATATACCTCCAGAGGAGAGCTGCAGATCGGTGGGGGTTGCGAGGCCAGAGGATATATAATCCGTTGCTGTTACTTTCGTCGATTCCCGAATTGGCGACGAGCTTACCCTCTTTGATCGTTATCGTAAGATCGTACTTGTGGGAAAGCGGCGCCTCAAGATACCGATCTGCCTCTGATCGGATGAGGGTGAGCTTATCGACTGACCCGCTGTGTGGCACGACTGCCCCTTCGCAGATGCTGACGATTTTAGAGGTGACGACCAGTACATCTCCATCGTGAAGGTCATGAACATACTGATCCAGTGTGGCATACAGATCATCGCCGGGCACAATTGGTTTGGTTTTGATAGCAGTCACGATCATGTACGTTGCATTATATATCAGATGATATACTGTAGTAGAATTAATTCGTTGCATTAGTATATATTCGTAGATTAGCATCGGAATACCATGAAAGATAAATACTCGGCCGTTTGGATCTCCCATTCTTCCATAAGTGATTACCTCAAGTGTCCGCGCGCGTATTACTTGCGCAATATGTACCGTGATCCCAAGACGAATCACAAAATTTCTCTCATGGCTCCGGCCTTGGCGCTTGGTCAGACGGTGCATGAAGTCATCGAATCGCTGTCCGTATTGCCCGTCGAGGATCGGTTTACGAGCCCTGTTGTCGACCGGTTTATCAACGCGTGGCAAAAAGTATCGGGGGAGCGTGGTGGCTTTGCAAATACGCAGGAGGAAGAGAAATTCCGTACACGCGGACTCGCGATGGTCAAGCGAGTACAGGACAATCCCGGTCCGCTCATGCAAAAAACCATCAAAATCCGTCAGGAGCTTCCGTATATATGGCTTTCGGAAGAGGACAACATTATCCTGTGCGGTAAAATTGACTGGCTGGAGTATAGAGAAGAAAGCGACAGCGTACGCATCCTCGACTTTAAAACCGGCAAGTTTGATGAGGATCCGGATTCGCTGCAGCTTCCTATCTATTATCTTCTGGCTTCCCGGTGCCAAACTAAACCCGTGACGGGGATAAGCTACTGGTACCTGAACCGCGACCCTGAACCGGTCGCCCTGGATCTACCGGATGCTGCAGCAGCTGAGTCCCGGGTGCTTGAACTTGGGAAACGCATTGTGCTCGCCCGGAAACTCGGGCGGTTTGTGTGCCGCGAAAAAGACGGCTGTCGTGCATGCCGGCCTTTGGAGGCTATCGTCGCGGGGAAAGCGAAACTTGTGGGAATAAATGATTTTGGTCAGGATTTGTATATCCTACCCGCGTGAGGAACGTTTGACGAGTTTAGCGACAAAGACAATCTCGCGGACCTCTCCGTCATCGGTTTCAAACTCTGTCGTTCCCGTAAGCCGTGCAAATTCGCGCAGGTATTCGGATAGCGCTGCATCAGCTTCTTTGATTTCTGTCGTTAGTTCATTGGCTTTGTCGACCAACACTTTATTTGCCGGAGCTTTCATGAGTTCGGATTTCGTCGCGGCTTTCACTTTGGCAGCCTTTTTGGCTTCTTCCTCATGAAGTTTATACGTAGGATCGTTCGTCAGGGCGCTTGCGATCATTTCCCGGAGTTTTTTGAGTTCGGCTTTGTTGGCGGCTATGGAGCTGACGTGCTGTTTGATGAGCGACTCGATGCTTGAGAGGACTGTCGCGTCCCCGGCGGGCACCTCCTGAGGCGGGTCACTGACGATTTGTGCGTCTTGGATGTCTGCCATAGAAATCTACTATACGGGTCCGGGGTCATAGAAATCAAGAGGGAAATTCGTGGTATACTAACGCTCTTATGGGAAAGCACATCATCGGAATTGCGCTTGTACTTACGCTGGTCGGTGTGATAGTCTACCTTGTTGCTGCGCCGACGGAACAGGGAACTAACAATGCACCGGTATTAACGCCGAGTCCTGTGCCGAGCCAGCCCATAGCGCCGGTGGTGACGGAAGCCGCCAGCGCCAGCGCGATATCACCGTCACCCACACCACCTATGACGTTTAATGCAAAAGCATCATACACCGCCGTCCTGCGTACGGAGAAGGGCGATATCACGATCGCCTTCACAACCAAAGAGACTCCCAAGACGGTTGAAAATTTTGTGACGCTTGCGCGTAAAAACTTTTATGACGGTACCGTATTTCACCGCGTCATCCGTGGATTTATGATTCAAGGAGGAGACCCGAGGGGTGACGGCACCGGTGGCCCGGGATATAAATTCGCTGATGAACCGTTCACCGGAGACTATACCCGGGGAACGGTCGCAATGGCCAATAGCGGCCCGAACACGAACGGCAGCCAGTTTTTTATCATGCATGCGGATACCGCACTCCAGAAAGATTACGTGATTTTCGGTCGTGTGACGAAGGGTATGGAAGTGGTCGACGCAATTGCCACCGCTCCGGTGAAAACAAGTCCGTCCGGTGAGGATTCTTCACCCGTGACACCGGTGAATGTGAAATCGGTTGATATTATTGAAAAGTGAGCACTCCCGGACCTCACGGTTGGGACAAAACGGGATGCGCTTGCGTTTGTATATTCCATCAGAGTGTGCTATACTCCTGTCTAGAGTTCGGATTGAAGTAATCCATCTGCTTAACAAAGGTAAGTTACCAAGAAGTGTAAGAGAAAAAACGCCCCAAGATTTATAAATAACTTCTGCGTCTTTTCCCCATTTCCGTTATTTGTCCGGTCTTAAGCAGTTATATTTTTTCAATAACTCATACTATGCAGTTTCGACGTCCGCAACAGTCTCGACGCGTTTTTAATCCCGGCCGTATGCGGCCGATCAAAACCGTGTCCAAATCCGTCATCCTTTCGGCTATAGCCTACAGCAAACAGGCTCAACCGATAGAAACACAAGCCGTACAAGAATCGGTCGTGACGCGTACCTTTGCTGATTTTGCCATCAATACGACCCTTCTCTCGAACATCCAAGCAAAGGGCTTTACCACACCGACGCCGATCCAAGATCAGGTCATCCCGTCAATTCTTGCAGGCCGGGATATCATCGGTATGGCCCAAACCGGTACCGGAAAAACCGCGGCATTTCTTATCCCGCTTCTGCACAAGATTTCCGTCGACCGCGCTCAGCGGGTGCTCGTCGTCGCGCCCACGCGGGAGCTTGCGTACCAGATCCACAAGGAACTGCGGGATTTCGCTCGCGGACTATCTATACGCAGTGCCCTTCTCATTGGCGGCACGGGGGAGTGGCGTCAAAAAGAAGATCTCGGGCGAGATCCTCATTTCGTCATCGCGACACCGGGTAGGCTTAAAGATTTCGTTGAGTCCAGGCACATTCGGCTCTCGGGGTTTCGCAACGTCGTCCTGGATGAAGCGGACCGGATGGTGGATATAGGATTTATCAATGACATCAAGTACTTTATTTCGCTCATTCCCCGGGACCGCCAGTCGCTGTTTTTTTCGGCAACCATCTCCGGCAGAGTCGGCGAAGTGCTTACGGATTTTGTACGCGATCCCGTGCGTGTGTCGGTGAATGCTCAGGACAACAAAGCGCTCATCACGCAGGACGTTGTACGGGTCGCCCGCCATGAATCGAAAGTGGATGTGCTTCACAATCTCCTCAAACAACAGGAATTCGATAAAGTCTTGGTGTTTGGCAGAACCAAGCACGGTGTGCAGCGGCTCTCCGATGAGCTGACCAAGCGTGGGGTGAAAGCAGGTGCGATCCACGGCAATAAACGCCAGAACCAGCGCCAATATGTGCTCAATCAATTCACCCGCAGTGAAATACAGATTCTGCTCGCGACGGATGTAGCCAGCCGCGGCTTGGATATCCCCAACGTTTCCCATGTCATCAACTACGATCTGCCGGAGACGATCGAGGACTATACGCATCGCATCGGCCGGACGGGTCGGGCAAACAAGCAAGGGGTCGCCCTCACATTCATCGATGAGGGGTAGATAAATCCAGAGCACCATTCGAATGGTGCTGGATAAATTATCCGAAACAGTGTAGAATAGAGCATATAATCCAACAACCCGGTACCAGTAATTATTCGACGAAAAATCAGCGGGACATTATCCTGGATACCGCCGATAACCTCACCCAAATCGGGCAGTGGGCGCGCGATTGCTTTCACAAAGAACAGGCGAGAATCACCCTCTTCCTCAAGCTCACCCGCAAAAACCTCAATTCACTGGAAGGCTTTCCGCTGTCGAAGGAATTCGTCCGGGATTACAAGAAGTTCTGTACGGGCTTTGAGAAGCTCGAAAAAGAGTATCAGGCCGGTATCACAGACCACGCCACCTGGGCAAAATGGATGTTGAAATGGGGCTCCTCTCTCACCCAAAGCTCACATTTGTTGTAAATTTCGTTTCCTTTATAATCCTCGTTGCTTTACTCCTCAATTAGCGTTGGTTGCTACATCACTACCACAGGATATTCCTAAGCAGTGATATAATTGTTGTATGACTACTGATGACTTCAAAGCTACGAAAATTGCCCTGTTTAAAGGGAAAAAGATTCGAAAAATTCTCCATAACGATGAATGGTGGTTTTCGGTTGTGGATGTCGTGGAAGCGCTTACTGGTAGTTCTATCCCTCGCCGATACTGGAGTGATCTGAAAATAAAAGTGAAGCAGGAAGGGTTTGGTGAAGTGTACGAAAAAATCGTACAGTTGAAATTGGAAGCTCCTGACGGGAAAAAGCGC
>CAZLDC010000054.1:0-6418 GCA_964558385.1 uncultured Gammaproteobacteria bacterium | reverse complement strand
ATCCGCGCGGCCGATGAACCAAAAGTATCCGTCTGCGTCCTTCATGCCGCGGTCGCCACTAAGATACCACGTCGCTCGATTCCCGGAATCAAAGCTCCCCCGATTCCGGGAATCGAGTTGGCCCCCTGACATAAAGTAACTTTTGTATTTCTGTGGCCTTCTCCAGATCGTCTGCATCATAGACGGCCACGGGGGCTTGATGGCAATATTTCCTTCTTCATTGTGCTTGCATTCGCGTCCGGTATCATCGACTATTGCCGCGATGACTCCCGGTACGGGCTTACCCATCGACCCAATCTTAATATTCAGGGCCGGGAAATTGGCGATACAGATCGCCCCGGTCTCCGTCTGCCACCACGTATCGTGAAACGGCTTATCAAATGCACCTATAGCCCAGGTTATAGCCTCGGGATTGAGGGGTTCTCCTACTGAGCACATGTGCCGCAGCGCCGATAGATCAAACTGTTTGACGAGCGGACTTCCTGCGGCCATGAGCATCCGGATCGCCGTCGGGGCAGTGTACCAGACGGATACCTTATATTTTTCCAGGAGTTGATACCACCGTTTCGGATCAAACCGTCCGGCAAACACCACGGCAGAGACTCCGCAGGACCAGCTACCGAGTATTTCATAGGCGATCCCCGTCACCCAACCCGGATCGGCCGTACACCAGTAGGTATCTTCATCGCGCAGATCCAGGACATATTTAGCAGTCATATGCTCCTGCAGGATTGCACGGTGCGCATGGACGACTCCTTTGGGTTTGCCCGTCGTGCCGCTAGTGTAGAGCATGAACGCATACTCGTCCGGATCCATGTGCGCAATACGGAGTTCATCACTGGCGTGTTCCAAGGATGTAATAAAATCTTCGCTGTCAATGGTAATGATATGTTTGAGCGCAGGAAGTTTTTTGCGGACTTTATCGATGCGCTTTTTCAGTTCCGTATTGGTGATCACGACTTCTGCATCACTATTGCCCAGCCGATCAGCAAGCGCCTGCTCCTGAAACGCACTAAACAGTGTACCAGCTATGGCGCCGATTTTCAGAATTCCTAAGAAGCTTATATATAACTCCGGCACCCGGGGTAGAAAAATAAAAACACGCTCTCCGCGCGATATTCCAAAATCCTTGAGGATATTGCCCATTTTATTGGACAAGAGCGCAAGTTGTTCGAAGGTATACTGTTTCGTCGAGCCGTCTTCATCTTCCCAATACAGGGCAATTTTATTTTTCCGCCAGGTCTGGGCATGACGGTCGACCGCGTTATAGGCGGCATTTATTTTTGTCCCGTCAAACCAATCCAGTTCACGCCGCGCGAGTTTCCAGTCAAAAGAGTGATACGCTTCATCGTAGTCATGAAGATTGGGAGAATTTTTCGTGTCGATGGATTTCTTATACGTATCTGCACTCATGGCAAATTTTCAATTTAGAATTTTCATTTTTCAATAAATTTATATTTTCAATAATAATGTTGTGTAATCATTATTGTTTGAAAATTCAATGAAAATTTCAAAATAAAAATTGAAAATTATTATTTCTTCCGGATGGTGAATTTTTCACCCAGTCTCTTGAGATTCTCAACGACCCCGGTATACTCGAGCTCATCCATCCCTGCCATCGCAGGACCGTAGAATCCCTGAGCACGGATCATAAGCGTCTTTTCTGAGGCCTTCGTCCGGATGAGGTCCCAGAACGGCTGGTCAAACAGATCCACGGCTTCCGTAAGCTTCCCTTCATGGACACAGTATCCGGCGGCCGATACGATCGTCGGTCCGTCAAAAAATGAAATAATGCTGTTTTGCTTGACCGGCATGACGGCCACATGATGGCTCCCACGATTGTCTCCCAAGGTAAAGTGGGCAAGCGCCCAAGGAGAGAGAATTTCACCGGTAGAAGGAAACGTCTTTTGCGTGCGCACGATCGCGACCGGATCATCCTTACCGACGTATTTGCCCGAAATATTATGCAGCCTGCTTGTCGAGGCGACTGCCGCCTGCAGTCCGGTCGCGTTTTCCGTGACACTCTCAATGACAAAATGATTGGGATCCCGAAGCAGGGTGCAGATATCGTAGTAATCCCCCGGCGCTTTGAGTGTGATCACTCGGTCCGCATCCACGTTATTGACGTCCATGATGGTGAAGGTAAATCCGTCCTTCATGTCCGGCGCAAGCAGGAGGCCCGCGTTATGGTAGGGATTGGCAAATGCTTCAAAGAGCGGATAGTTGAATACTCCCGGTCCGCACTTGTCTGCCGCAAATACGACAAAGGGCTCCGCCGGACGCTCCTCAAGCTCAATCTCCGCACTCCCCGGTCCCATGCCTCGGACGTTGCCGGAAAACGCGTCTTTGAGAAGATCCTGGCCTGCGCCGTAGAGGCCCTGGGATTTGGCAATCGCGGTGGTCGCGACAAACGTATCCCAGGCAAGTTTATGAATGTCCGGATGATCCGTGCCTTTGGCGTGGACCATGAGAAGTGCAATGTCATCGCCGGTAAATGTGATCCGTGCGTCTGAGAGTAATCCTTTTTGCACTGCCAGATCAACCTGTTCCTGCGCTTTGGCAAGCATTGCATTGCTGGGTCGGTTGTGTCCGCCGACGGATCCGGTATCTGCTTTGATGATAGAGAGTGTGGTTTTCATAAATTCCTCCTATAATATTTATAACAGCTATAATTATTATAACCGTTATAAATGAAAATCCTGTAATAAATTTTTACCGGTCATTTCCGGAGGGACGGGGAGATGCATGTAAGAAAGGATGGTTGGCGCAATATCGCCCAATTTGCCTTTGGGAACTGCGTGCGGGTAACCCTGATAAGCATTATCGATCATACAAAACGGCACCGGAAACGTAGAATGCTCGGTATCCATACCTCCGTCAACCCCAAGCATTTCTTCCACGTTACCATGATCAGCAGTGATCATGCAAGCGCCGTTTTGCGCGAGTGTTGCCTTCACGATGGATCCGACACAGGAATCCGTCACTTCACAGGCTTTGATGCTTGCCGCGATATTGCCGGTGTGTGCTACCATATCCGGATTGGCAAAGTTAATGAGTACAAACCCATAGATGCCGATCGCGATCCTGTGGAGGACTTGCTCCGTGAGCTCAAGTGCCGCCATTTCCGGTTTGAGGTCATAGGTTGGGACATTGATCGAGGGGATGATCAGCCGGTCCTCGCCCGGATAGGCGACTTCCCGCATGCCGTTGAAGTAATACGTGACGAACCGCTCCTTCTCCGTTTCTGATGCCCGAAGCTGCCGGACTTTATACTCTGACAGGACACTGCCCAGCGGTGCGAACACTTTCTGTGGAGGAAACGCGACACTCACCGGCAAATTCGGTTCATACTGGGTCATCGTCACAAAAAATAGATTTTTGCGGATACTTCGGCGGGTAAATGTCTGGCTGCGAATGTCCGGTGCTATGATATGGCGATGATGATATTTGACTGCATAGGGATCAAATGCCTCTATGGGTTTGGCTGTTTCAAAATCAGGCAGGGTTAGCGCGCGTGTCAGCTGCCGCGGCCGGTCAATGCGAAAATTAAAAAATATCACTGCGTCGTTATCCTGTATGCGGGCAGTCGGCTGCCCCGAAGCATCACAGATGATCACGGGCTCGATAAATTCGTCCGTCACATGCTGTGCGTACGACCGGCGCACAGCCTCCACCGCAGAGGGGGCAAGCGCTGATCCTTCCGTGTCCGTCAGACACTGGTAAGCCTTTTGCGTGCGGTCCCACCGGTGATCGCGGTCCATAGCATAGTACCGTCCGATAACCGAAGCGATCGTCCCTACCCCGAGGGCTGTCAGGCGCTCCTGCAGCTCCGCGATGAACCGCTCAGCACTGTTGGGCGGCGCGTCCCTGCCATCCGTAAATACGTGCAGGTATACACCTTTCTCAATGCCCTGCTTTTTGAGAAGCTCAAGGATGGCATAGAGATGTTCGCGGCTCGCGTGCACCCCGGCATCGCTCACAAGACCCAGAAGATGTATGTTGGATTGATTGGTCCGGGCATGCGCGACGGCACCCAACATCGCATCATTGGCCCCGAAGCTTCCGTCCCGTACGGCCATCGAGATGCGGGGCAAATCCTGATACACCGTGCGACCCGCGCCGATGTTGATGTGTCCGGTCTCGGTATTGCCGTCCTCACCGTAGGGAAGCCCAACCGCCTCACCGGAGGCGGAAAGTTCGGTGTGTGGATAGGTGTGCCACAAAAACGGCATGGTCTCGAGTTTAGACAAACTGATCGCGTTGCCGGGACCGGGAGGCGCGAGCCCCCAACCATCCAGAACGATAAGGACAACGGGTTTAACCATAAATGAAGCACCAAATTCCAATTACCAAACAATTTCCAATATCAAAATTCCAAATTCTAAACGTTTCTATATTGGTGCTTGCATTCGTTTGTTTGGTGCTTGGTGTTTGATGCTTGGAATTTATAAACTCATGTACTTATTTCTGTGGAAATAATTCCGCTTCTATCTGCAACAATCGGTTATATTTCGCCACTCTCTCTCCCCGTGTCGGTCCGCCGAATTTCACATAGTCAGCCTGAACCGCGACGCCAAGGTCGGCAATAATCGTGTCGTTAGTCTCTCCGCTGCGATGCGAAACAATCGTCTGGATCCCGTGTTTCTTCGCGTTTGATACGACATCAAAAAACTCCGTGAGCGTCCCGATCTGATTGGGCTTGAGAAGGATCGCGGTACAGGCTTTCTGCTCAATGGCTTTGGCAAGCCGTTTTGGATTAGTCGCCAAAAGATCATCGCCGACGATCATCACTTCGTGTCCAAACCGTGCGGTAAGCTCGATCCATCCATTCCAATCGTCCTCGTCAAGCGCGTCCTCAAGGATAAGCAGTCGGTATTTTTTATGCAGCTCAGATAAATACGATACAAAATCCTTGGGACTCATGGGAGTTTCTTTGTCCCGGATCTGATATCCCCGGTCCGTCTTGAAATGACTCGCCGCAACATCCAGTCCAAAAAATACGTCTACCCCGAACCGGTACGGGGTTGCACGGACTGCTTCCTGCAGAAGTTCCATCGCGTCGAGGTTCGTGTAGAGATTAGGCGCAAATCCTCCCTCGTATCCGACGGCTGTAGAGGCATTGCGGTACTTGAGGATTCCCCGAAGCTTCTGGTAGACCTCGACGGAAAGACGGAGGGCCTCGTTGTAGCGCAAATTGCTCGCAGGTACAATCTGAAATTCCTGAAAATCAAGGTTTCCGGCGCCGTGTTTGCCACCGTTCATGACATTGACCGTAGGCGTAGGGATACGGGAGATGGTGGTAGGAAGAACCTGACTGAACATGGCATTGAGATACTTGTATAGTGGTGTGCGCCCGGCGGCAGACGCTGCAGCAGCAAGGGCAAGAGATACGCTTAGAATACTATTGGCGCCCAATTTGGATTTATCCTCTATGCCGTCAAGCTCACGCATCGCCTGATCGACCCCGCGCTGATCCAGGGCATCAAATCCCCGTAGCTTCGGGCCAATCGTCCCATTGACCGCCGTGACTGCCTTCAACACCCCCATGCCACCGTAGCGCGTCTCGTCATTGTCCCGCAGCTCCTTGGCTTCGTATTTGCCCAGTGACGTGCCTGCAGGAACTGCAGTAATCCCCCGGTAGCCGCTCTCGAGGACGACCATGGTTTCGATGGTCGGATTTCCCCGCGAATCGAGGATCTCCCGGGCGATGATGGTGTAGATTTTGGTAGACATATACTGCGAGTCTTAAAGTCAAAAGTTGAAAGTCTTAATGTATAGACATTACGGACTTTATGGACTTTTGACTTTCCAGACTATTCGCTTTTCTGCTTCCGCGATTGTTTCCCGTACGTGCCCCACGGCATCCGGATTGACGGATACACTCGTCACACCCCATCGGACTAATTTTTCCACTAGTTCCGGGTAGTCTGACGGTGCCTGCCCACATATGGAACAGGTGATACCACGCTTGGCTGCTGTCGTCACAACCCGCTCGAGAGACCAAAGGACTGCTGGATCCAGTTCAGAAAAATCATGGGCAACTTCGCTGTTGTCCCGGTCTGTGCCCAGAGTAAGCATCGTGAGATCGTTCGAGCCGATCGACACGCCGTCAATGCCTACATCCAAAAAATCATCGATGCGTATGACATTTGTGGGAATCTCCACCATCATCCAGAGCTTAAACGACGGTCCGCGCGCCAGCCCTTCGGCGGTCATGAGCTGCTTGACCTCCAACAGTTCGGCAGGAGTGCGTACAAAAGGAAGCATGACCCAGAGATTTTTGTAGCCCAGTTTGTTGCGGACCATTTTGATCGCATCAAGCTCCATGGAAAACACATCACGGTTGGCGACATATCGTGCCGCTCCCCGAAACCCGAGCATCGGATTGGGCTCTTCCGGTTCATACGCCTTACCGCCG
>CAZLDC010000053.1:0-6534 GCA_964558385.1 uncultured Gammaproteobacteria bacterium | reverse complement strand
CCCGAGCGCAGCCTGCGTATAGGAAACTTCCTGGCTCACTATGAGATCGTCCCGTTCCCGCGTAAACTGTTTGTCCGCTCTGACTTGAATCACGATGTCAAAATCATCAAACCGGATGCGGGACCCTGTATCAACTCCTGCCGGAATTTTGATCGTTTTTCGCACTGATCCATCGCCCGCATGTCCGCGCGGCACATGCACCTCTTTCGTGACGCCGCGAACTGCATCTATAAAGTCAATTGTGATCTCATAGACCTCCCGCCGAGCTCTTGCCTGCCGCGGAGAAAATCCTCCGCCGAAAAACTGCTCAAAAATCTCAAAAGGGTCTATGGTTTGTTCAAAATCCGCTCCAAATGGTGAACCGCCGCCAGAAGACCATGTATAGGTAAACGGTCCTTGTTGTCCAAACCCTCCACCGAAGGGCCCCTGCTGTGGCCCTCCGTAGCCCCCACCGGGGGCGAAGGGGGCTGTGCCAAACTGGTCATACTGCTGTCGCTTCCCGGGATCAGATATGACGGCGTACGCTTCATTAATTTCCTTAAACTTTTCGTTTGCCCCGGCTGCCTTATTGCGGTCCGGATGCCACTCCAAAGCAAGCTTCCGATACGCTTTTTTGATCTCGTCAACGGATGCGGTTTTGGAAACTCCCAAAACATCGTAATAATCGCGTTTCGTCGCCATAATTCATTGATTATATCAAATAGGCGCGCTTGGGGCGCGCCTATTTATGTATTCACGTATTCTATTATTCTCTTATTCGTTTATTAAGAAACGACTTCTCCTTCTTCCACCTTTTTCTCATCTTTTCCGCCGGAGGCGGATCCCGCTCCGCGGGATTTCTGCCCGTTTCTACTTTGAGCCTGATCATCCCCCTGCCCTGCTGAGGGCTGAGAGCTATCAGCTGACGGCTGTTCTTGTTGCCCCGGTGCTGATCCTGCTGAAGCATACGCCGCCGCACCCACTTTCTGCGCCGCTTCGGAAAGCTCGCGTGTTGCTTTTTCCAAATCCTCTTTACTACCCGTTTCGAGGATATCTTTGAGCGCTTTTGCTTTTTCCTCAACGGCTGCTTTGTCCTCGGGCTTGACCTTGTCTCCCATGTCTTTGATAGTCTTTTCGGCGGTATAGAGCATGCTGTCCGCATGATTTCTTGCTTCAATCTTTTCTTTTTTGGCTACGTCTTCGCTTGCGTGTTCTTCCGCTTCCTTCCTCATTTTCTCGACTTCATCTTTGGAAAGCCCGGTGGAACCGGTAATCGTGATATTACTCACTTTTCCGCTGGCTTTATCTTTGGCCGTCACATTGAGGATCCCGCTTGCGTCGATATCAAACGTCACCTCAACCTGCGGCACACCTCTCGGTGCCGGAGGGATGCCCGAGAGCACAAATCGTCCGAGTGATTTGTTGTCCGCTGCCATCGGCCGCTCTCCCTGCAGGACGTTGATCTCAACGGACGTCTGACTATCCGCAGCCGTTGAAAATATTTCACTTTTACTCGTAGGAACCGTCGTGTTGCGGGTGATGAGCGGTGTTGACACTCCTCCGAGCGTTTCCACCCCAAGCGTGAGGGGTGTGACATCCAGAAGCACGACGTCTTTCACATCTCCGGACAGTACCCCCGCCTGGACAGCGGCCCCGATCGCGACGACTTCATCCGGATTGACGGACCGGTTTGGATCTTTGCCGAAAAAGTTTTTGACGACTTCCACGACTTTGGGCATCCGCGTCATACCGCCGACCATGACCACTTCATTGATATCCCCTACTTTCATTTTTGCATCAGCCAAGCATTTCTTGACCGGTTCGATGGAGCGCTCTATGAGATCATTCACAAGCGCCTCAAGCTTGGACCGGGTAAGCTTCATGACGAGATGGAGCGGTCCTTCCTTGCCCTGCGTGATAAAAGGAAGATTGACTTCCGTTTCCATCGAGCTGGAAAGTTCTATCTTGGCTTTTTCTGCCGCATCCCGTAGTCTCTGCAGCGCTTGCGGATCTTTACGCAGATCCACGTTATGTTCTTTTTTAAACTCATCCGCGAAATAATCGAGGATGACTTTATCAAAATCATCGCCCCCCAGATGCGTGTCGCCGTTGGTCGCTTTCACTTCGTAGACCCCTTCCCCGAGTTCGAGGATGGATATATCAAACGTGCCGCCACCCAGATCATACACTGCAATGGTATGAACGTTTTTTTTATCCAATCCGTAGGCAAGGGCTGCAGCAGTGGGCTCATTGAGAATACGCAGCACTTCAAGTCCCGCGATTTCCCCGGCCTGTTTCGTCGCCTGGCGCTGAGAGTCATCAAAATATGCAGGGACGGTAATGACCGCTTGCGTTACGGGGCCTCCTAAATACTTCTCCGCGTCGACTTTGATTTTCCCGAGGACCTTTGCCGATATTTCCTGCGGGGTAAACTGTCTGCCCTCCACCTCAACCACCGCCATGTCATTTTTACCGGATTTGATGGTATACGGCAGCCACTTTTCATCCCGGCCAACCGATGGATCAGAGTGCTTGCGGCCCATGAGACGCTTGACGGAAAACACCGTCGACTTGGGGTTAATGACCATTTGGCGCTTGGCTACATCACCCACGATATTTTTGATGGGGTCAACCACAGACGGAACCGTATTTTTCCCTTCCGCCGAATGGATCACCTTGGGGGATCCCCCCTCCATGACCGCGACACATGAATTCGTTGTTCCCAGATCAATGCCGATTATTTTTGCCATAAAAACTCCTTTCAATGAAATTAATGAGTATCATTATTCATTTGACTATTTGCAGATTTGCCATTTGTAGATTCATTTTTCTTCCCCACCTTTACTCTCGCTACCCGGATAACTTTGCCGTGCAGTGTATACCCGGGTGATACTTCCTCCGTAACGATCCCGTCCGGACCCTCTGCCACCTCGATGCATTCCATGCTTTCCGGATCAAATGGTTTATCCCCAACCTCGAGCTTCACTACTCCCAATGACGCGAGTACCGCGATCAACTCCTTGAGCGCCAAGGACAATCCGGGGTCCTGTAAATGCGCCTGTGCCCGCTCAAACGTATCAACAACCGGCAACAATTTGACCAGTACCGCTTCTGCCGCAAATTTCCATAACTCTGTTTTTTCCTCGGCTGCGCGTTTTTCCAGATTCTGATAATCCGCAAGCACCCGCAGGTATTTATTCTTCAATTCCTCTATTTGTTGTTTTAGTATTTCAATTTCTTCAGGAACATGGTTTTTCATCATCGATAATCTACAAATCTACAAATATCCAAATCTACAAATGTTCTTATTGACACATGAATCCATTTATTTGTATATTTGCAGATTTGCCATTTGTATATTTATTTTTCACCAACTCCCTGCAAATTTGTCAATAAGCCCGCCTAAATATCGCACTACCGGAATAATCATCGGGTAATTGAGCCTTGATGGCCCTACGACGCCGATTGCCCCCGAGACGTGCGGGGTCGCAAACTTGGTATAGATGAAGCCGCACTGCGATAATTTTTTCCCGCCTAACTCATCGCCCAGCAGAATTGCAAATGGATCACGGTGTGCTTCCAAAAGATCCCACCAGTAGTCAAATCGGTCAAGCGTTCCCAGTAAATCATGCGTCAGTTCGTAGTCAAAAAATTCCGGACTGTCCAAAATGTGGGACGTGCCCGAGTAGTACAAATCGCCGTCGCCAGTTGCGGTAATCGCGAGCGATTTGGTGCGGTCGGCAAGCGCTTTGGTCGCTTCACGCAACAGTTTGTCAATTTCCTGCCGGTATTCCCACACCTTATCCTTCACCGCCACCTCTTCGGCCACAGACATATCTTTGGTCTTCATGAGGTGGTCCACGAAGTAGCGCATCGCAACAGGCGTCGGCGCACGTCCCGCTGACGTATGCGGCTGGTGCAGAAGCTTCATGTCTGTAAGCCTGACCATTTCATTGCGGATCGTCGCCGGAGAAACTCCCAGCGAATATTTTTTATCCAGGGTCTCGCTTCCCACCGGTTCGGCTGTGGCAATATACTCCTCAATGATTGCCTTGAGAATGTGCGTTTGTCGGTCTGATAGTGCAGGCATCTGGTCCATACATTAAAATTCCAAATCCCAAGCATCAAATCCTAAATAATTTCAAAATACGAAGTACCAATGATTAAAACGTTTAGTATTTTGGATTTTGATATTGGAATTTGTTTGGTAATTGGAAATTGGTGCTTAGAATTTCCGTCGTATACGACGGGTTAGCACTAATATAACTCGAGTGCTAATGCTTGTCAAGACCCTATTTTCTCTTCATAATAGAGAGAGCCGTGAAGAAACTGATTCAACTTATCATAGGACTCCTGCTGTTGGTCGCTATCCCGATCACGATCTTTGTAGCCGGTCAAAACCAGGAAATCAGAAAAAAAGCTGCTCCGGCAACGACAATGGCCATATCTCCTTCATCTCTGACAATAAATGTCGGCGATGTGTTTACCGTCGAAGTTACCATCGACACAGGTGAAAATCAGGTGGTAGCCGCTGAGCTGCATCTTACCTTTGACAGCACAAAACTTGAGGCTCAAAGCATCACCAATGGTGCGCTATTTCCCAATATTCTCGCCTCCGGTACGGTTGAGCCCGGGGGGGCTGCCATCACCGTGGGGGCCGCAGACGCCAAGCAGCCGGTCCGGGGTACCGGCACGATCGCGACCGTCAAATTTTTTGCCAAAGAGAAAACAGATTCCCCGACTGCGATCAAATTTACCTCAAGCACGTTCGTCGGAGGCTTGGGGGAGGGCGCCTCCAACGTGCTCGTGGGTACAACGCCCTCTACGATAACGATCACCAAGGAAATCGCCCAAAGTACACCGAGTCCGACTCCGACCCCGACGCCTGTGGTGAGCCCTTCCGACGCTCTGATACCCGCAAGCTCTTCCGGTCAATCTGCGCAGACCCCGACGCCAACACCCACTTCGATCCCGAGTACCGCTCTGTCTATCGTGTCGCCTGAGGAGAACAACGAACCCACCACGGACAAACCGACCATACAAGGGAAAGCCGCGCCAGGCTCTACCATCACCGTCACCGTCTATTCCACGCCTCAAACCGCGACCGTTGTTGCCGACCAAAACGGCAACTGGAGTTATACCCCGCAAGTCCCGCTTGAATCAGGACCGCATAACGTCGTCGTTTCGGTGGCTGAAGAATCTGGAAAAACGCAAACGGCAACTGCAGCATTCGTCGTATCGGAAGGAAGCGCGATCGGAGGTGCCGCAGAAAGCACCCTCCCGGTATCCGGCACGACAGAAACGACCATCCTGTTAATAATGATAGGAAGCGCGTGTATCTGCATTGGTCTCTACGCCAAATTTGGCCAAGTTGGCAAATTAGGCTAAATTGACGAATGGAAAAGTAGTATGGCACTTTCACTTACAAGCCGAATGACCCCAAAAACCATGTCCGCGGTTTCCTTTATCGCGCTTCTTATCTTTTTGCCGCTCCTACTCTTGGCCGCCTATCAGACTGCGACGATCATATCCCGTGCGGCGGGTGTCCCCGCCGATATCACCGTCGATGCGCTCGCCATAACCGGCGAAACCATAGATCCCGCGTTTATGCGCGCATTTGCCCAAGGAGGAGAGGAGCAGGGAAATTGGCTCTCCCCCGTGCAAAAAGAGGTCACTCTCCTCGCGCCCAAGTGGATCCGTATTGACCATATCTACGACTTTTACGATATTGTCAAAAAGGACGGTTCATCACTGACCTTTGATTTTTCAAAGCTTGATCCGATCATCGAAAGCATTCGCAGTGTCGGCGCGACACCGGTGATCTCCCTCTCCTACATGCCACCCGTGATTGCAAAAGGCGGCTCAGTCATCAATCCCCCCGAAAATTGGGACGACTGGGCGCTCGTCGTGCAAAAGACCATTGAGCACATCAGCGGACCTCACGGACAAAATATCGCAGATGTCTACTACGAAGTATGGAATGAACCCGACCATAAGCAATTTGGCGGATGGAATCTGGATGAAGGCGATAAAAACTATCTGACGCTCTATCGCTATGCCGCCCAGGGCGCGCAGAGCGCGTCTCAAACCAAACCATTTTTTCTGGGTGGTCCGGCAACTACGGGACTCTATAAAAACTGGATGATCAAGATGATCGAAAGCGGCCTCCGCCTGGATTTTCTCTCCTGGCATACATACCTCTCTGATCCTGGCCGCTTTTCTCTCGATCAAAAAAATATTGTCTCGTGGCTCATCACCTATCCGGAGGCAGTGCTCCTGCCCAAACTCATCACGGAATCCGGATTTACCGGAGGTCGGGACGCGCGCTATAACACGTCCTTTGGCGCTGCGCATATCGCCGCGGTATTCCGCGAGCTTGCTCCTGCCCCACCCAAAGGGGTGTTTACCTTTCAGCTCAAAGACGGCCCCAATCAGCAGGGTGACACCGGATGGGGATTGCTATCACATGAGACGCTAGGGGCCGCCGTCAAACCCCGGTACCGCGTGTTTTCTCTGATTGATAATATCTCGGGCCCCCGCCTCAAGCTGGACGGC
>CAZLDC010000052.1:0-6553 GCA_964558385.1 uncultured Gammaproteobacteria bacterium | reverse complement strand
AACATGAACTTCTCCGCGCCGAGTGTGGCAAGCCTCGTCGCCTCGGCAAGCGTCGCCGATTCCAGATGTGCCGTGGCTTTTATATGCTCAGGAACGAGGTGACTGTGCGGACCATGAGTAATATTCTCGGTCATTTCCGTGAGACTCACGCCGGTCTCAGTCACCATCTGCCCGTCCTGAAGCGTGAGTGACCACTGGGTTTCCTGCCCTTTTCGCTCCTGGATCCAACTTTTGATATCCGCGCGCAAATACGCCCGGGCGGTTTCCTCACCCAGCTTCTCCACGTTTTGGGCGTATGTTGCGTGAGCAAGTGCATTGTTCCAGCTGTGTCCGCCTTCATCCCCGGCGAGGGCAAATTCTGCCATATTAAAGGATTGCCTCCATTCCTGTCTCCCACGCCATACATCCGTTTGATTGATAAAATGCAATTGCGTTGGTGTTTTGGGTATATGCAGACACGTACATCCGCTCAACCCCTTGGGATTTCAACCACTTTTTTATTTCTGCGATAAGAGTGCGGCCCACTCCCTGTTTTCTTGCCGCCGGAATCACATACATATTCTCGAGCTCTCCGGTAATCACCTTCCGGTACCGCCATTTATTCACGGATGAGGCGATCACATACCCTACCGGATGCTTTTGATCATCTTCTGCGATAAGCACGTGTTTCTCCGGATCCATGATCGATTTCATGTAATACTCGACCCCCTCCACGCTCACCGGCCAGCGGATATCAAGCGCCGGATCATGGCTTTGATCTTCCTCAAAAAGTGCCGCGTTGAGCGCCTGGATGAGAGAAAAATCTTTTTCAGTCGCTGTGCGGATAGTAAATTCCATAAAATAAGCCCTCTTGAATCAAGAGGGCTCCACAAAAATATTCCCCTTGCTCGAGAGATTGATGAATATGCAGGTAATCTGGCTTTATCCAGCACCATCAGATGGTGCTGGATTTACAGTTGCGGCACAGCCGTGGAATTGCACCACGATTCCCCTGACATCACTTTATTGTTTTCCGCTCCACACTACTTCTTCTACGTTCTCCTGTTTGTTTATAAACCGCGCGAGCATAAAAAACAAGTCCGAAAGCCGATTGAGATACATAATGATTTTATCCAAATTGTCCTCTCGAACATTTTGTACGTCTCGTACTTTTCGTACCTTTAAGGCAACAGTTTGCCTCTCTACTCTCCGGCAAATACTCCTCGTGATGTGCGTATGAGCGGCAAGTTCTGCGCCCCCCGGAAGGATAAAGTTGCGGATGGGCGGCAAATTCTCCTCCATCGCGTCAATCCTCACCTCCATTTCCTTTACCCGGCCGTCTAGCCCCACCAAATCTCCGTTTTTCCATCCGGCCATCGTACTTCCGATCGTAAATAAATCCGATTGTATTGCCTGCAGAAATTGTTTAACATCAGGCGATGGAAACAATGATGTGATGTGGCCCACCCAGCTATTGAGCTCATCGAGCGACCCATACACCTCCACAAGCTCTTCGCATTTGAGCACGCGCTTTCCGCCAAACAGTGAGGTTGATCCGGTATCGCCGGTACGGGTATAAATAGACATAATCTACAAATCTACAAATGGTAAATCTACAAATGAATACAACAAAGATATTAATGATTAAATCATTTCCTCCATTCAATCATTTATTTGCAGATTTGTAGATTTGCTTATTTGTAGATTAACACTCTGAATACCCACAACTATAACATTTTTTACAGGCCTCCTCAAAAACCAGAGTACCCTCGCCGCACGACGGGCATAAATCGACAGTCGTCATGCGTTTTACATTGATTGATGACGGTACATTAACAGGAGTTACAGCCGGCCCCGATTCCATAATCTGCGGCAATTGTATCGGCTTTTTAACATCATTTGGAATACTTACTAAAACGTCTTTTTTTATTTGGGCGTGATTTAACTGCATCGCTAATCCAGAAGCACCACCAGCTAACGATTTATACACAACAGCAGCCTGATATCCTTGGCCATTAGTTTGACCGTTGCCGTGTTCGCTAGTCGAAAAATGACCGTTTTCTGTTGCGATTGATCTTTCTTCTCGATTGTGTTTTACAAAAAATCCAAAATGCCTATCTATTATCTTCGCTACGGCATCAGGGAGACTCCGTATTCTATTTTCCCCAAATCCAAGCGATCTCGCGCCTCCAATCCCTATAAGCATCGATGCAATCTTATGAACCCGCTCTATGGGGGCAACCGGTGAAGCCATCCTAAGCGTAAGAGAGATCACTTTTCCAAGAGCCTCAGCCATTGCTGTAACGTCGCTCCCTGCTTTTCCAACGTTGATAAATAGCTCTGACGGTTGGTTGCCGCCGTTGGTGTTGATGGTGATAAACGCTTTTCCAACGGGCGTATCTACTTCATACGTTGACCCATGAAGAATCATCGGCCGCGGTTTGATTTCCGGCACATACTGGCCTTCAATTTTTACCTCGTCCTGTTTACCCTCAGAAGCCTTAGCGGAGACGGGTTTTTCTTCCATCCGCTCCAAAACCCCTTGCCTGCTTCCCTCCCGCATATAGGCGATTCCCTTGCATCCTAATTCATAGGCGAGCGTGTATAACCGTTTCACGTCTTCCACCGTATGGGTTTTGGGCGCATTGACGGTTTTGCTGATCGAAGCATCCACGTGCTTCTGTATTGCCGCCTGGACATAGACGTGATCTTCGGGAGTTAAGTCATTGGCGGATACAAAGTAGTCCGGCCGGTCTTCCTTGGTGGGTTCACGCCCATTTTGCGAGCTAAACTGCGCGTGCCACGCGTCGTAGAGCGGATGACGGATGACATGATCGCCCAACCGGTCATGCCGTTTAAATTCAAACTCATACACCGGCTCGATGCCGCTGCTGACCCCCGCCATAAGCGAAGTGCTGCCCGTCGGTGCCTGCTGCAGGATGACAGAGTTGCGCACCCCATACTTCTTCATTTTTTTGCGGATTTCATCCGGAAGTTGTTTGATAAAGTACCCTTCCAAGTGTTTTTTAATGTCGATCCCCGGAAATGCGCCTTTTTCCCGGGCGATGTCGACGGACGACTCATACGCCGCGTCACGGATCGTTTTATAGATTTTGTCGATGACCACAAGACTCTCCTTGGATCCGTACCGGAGTTTCATTTTGATGAGCGCATCCCCCAGCCCCATGGTGCCCAGCCCAACGCGGCGCTCTCCTTCCACTTGCCGCTTTTTGATCTCCGGAAACACGTACACATCCGCATCGATCACATCATCCTGAAACCGGACCCCGATCCTGGCAACCTCGGCAAGACGGTCATAATCCATCTCTCCGCGGTCATTTACCAGTGCCGCAAGATTGATCGACGTCAGGTTGCAGACCCCCCAGTTCGGAAGTCCCTCTTCTCCGCAATTGGATACCATGATGCCGTTTGCCGCAAACCGATGGACTTGCGCGACCGTTATATCATAGACATCCTCCACACCCTCTTTGACTAACCGATCAAATGTCGCGGTAAATGATTTTTTATACGGCCCGCGTACGTAAGTTGCCAGGAGTGATCGGAGTTTTTCCTGTTTTTCATCCTGAAGAAATCCAATGAGACTTGCATAGAGATGCAAATCGCTTTTGGAAATCACGAGATCGTGATACGCCTGACAATGATACGCTTTCGTTCCGCCATGACCATCGGGAAGATTTCGCATTCCCTCATCCCGGCGGTTTTCATAGATGCGGCTGACAATGCCAAAGTTCAAAAGCAACCGCTGAACATCAACCAGTAGCGGTTGACTCACAGAAGTAAGACGGACGCTGACGCCTTTCTCAGCCGTACCCGCCACATGACCGTCGCTGGAAAATAACCCCTGCAAGAACCCACGTTGCATTGCCTCCGATCCGGTACGCACTGCCGGTGGCACGAGATATTTATTTTTGTGACTCAACCCGTATCTCTTTGCCATGCGCCATAGGCGGACCGACTCAATCACCGCCTTGTCTTCCTTTTCTATATATTGAGGTGCAATCGGATAGGAGCGGGATACGACCCCTTCGCCGTCCACCATTGCTGCCACCATGGTCGCAAATCGCGGCGCAAGCTCTTCTTTTTCCTGACGGTAAAAGTATAGGGTCGCTACGTCTTCTTTCATGCTTCCGTCGCCGACAAGCCACCCCAACACTTGTCCCACTTCATGCGTTCCGTTCACGCCGAAGGATCCTCCGGTGGTAAGTACAAGACTATCTCCGGGCTGCAACGCACCTGCCTCCCGTTTCCCTTCCGGGGTATACACCTTGTGGTCTTTCGTCAAACGAATCTCGTACCCCTCACGCGTTATAAGCCGATACGTCTGTTTTATACCGGTTTTAAATACGGGAGTGGAAAGATACGGTTTTCCGTCAACCACGACGGTAAACGGTTTTCCTTCACGGTACAGATCCCCGATAGTCCGCATGCCGCTTGTTGTGGACACAAGCGTATCGGCGGTGACACATGGATTTACACAATTCACATATTCCCAGTAGTAATTGTTAAACCATTTGTTATACCGCTCCATGAAGACGACCCCTGGCTCGGCGCTTTGCCAGGCAGCTTTAGCAATGAGATCCCACAGCTCCCGTGCCTTGACGGTTTTGTGGACGATGACTTTTTTACCGAGTTTGACCCAGTTGGGCAGATACCCATCCCACTTCTCGTCATATTCCGGATCGCTTTTGTCAGGAAATACGAGGTCCCAATCCGCATCGGCCTTTACTGCATCCATAAATGCGTCCGATACGCAAACGGACAAATTCGCGCCGTTGATGCGCGCAAGGTCCTGCTTTACGGTGATAAACTCCTCCACATCCGGATGCCAGTCCCAGAGCATAAGCATAAGGGCTCCCCTTCGGCTACCCCCTTGCTGGATGATATCCCGCGTCGTGACGCTAAACAGTTCCGCCCAGTTGCAGGGGCCGGAGGAAAATCCGTTGACTTTTTGTACCCGTGCGCCACGCGGACGAAGACTGGAGAGATTAATGCCCACTCCGCCACCGCGGGACATGATCTCGACCATTTGAGAAAGAGTGTTGAGAATTCCCTGGCGAGAATCTTTGGGGCTCGGAATGACGAAGCAGTTATAAAACGTGACTTTATATCCCGTACCGGCGCCCGACAGGATACGTCCGCCGGGGATCAGGACAAAATCCTGCATAGCCCGGTAATACGCCTCTTCCCACTTCTCCCGTTTATCTTTGGTTTCTACCCCTGCGATGGCATGGGCGACCCGGCGCCACATCTCCTCCGGTGTCTTTTCCAGAGGAGCACCCGCTTCATCCTTCAGCGCGTAGCGGTCTAAAAATACTTTTTGTCTGATACCAGTGAGATCCATAAGAGTTCAAAATTCAAATGTCAAAACTCAAAACTACATCTCAAAACGTAAAACGTTAAATAGCTTTGAGTTTTACGTTATGGTTTTGCACTTTGAGTTTTGCACTTTGAGCTTACAACAACTTCTTCACTTCTCTCTCAAAATCTTCTACGTCCACAAAGCTCCGGAAGACACTCGCAAAGCGAATATACGCCACTTTATCTAACTTTTTCAAGCGCTTCGCGACGAGCTCCCCTATTTTTTTACTCATCACTTCCGTCGTTTCTCCTCCGATGAGTTCCCGCTCTACCTCGTCTACAATCCGGTCCACGTCCTGGGCTTTTATGATGGTCTTCCCGCTTGCCCGCCAAATACCGCGCTTAAGCTTCTCCCGGTCAAACGTCTCCCGTCGCTCGTCTTTTTTGATAACCGTGATCGGCACACTCTCAAGACGCTCATAGGTCGTAAACCGCTTCTCACATTTCGCACAGGTTCTTCTCCGGCGCGTCACCGCTAAGTCCTCGCTGTCGCGCGTCTCCAACACTTCCGTTTCTTCGTGATTGCAATACGGACATTTCATGAAATCTTAAACACTATCAGTGGTGCAACAAGCTTAGCTTACCCACTATATGGAGTGACGCTGATGTCGTCAACTGGCAATTTCCGGATCAAAACAGGTCAACAAACCATCACAGCCTCAGATAGATTTCAAATGAGGAAAAAGTACGGGGTTAGAATGTGTCATATGTCATGTATCAAGTATCATGAAAAACAAACGATACAAAAATTGTTCATTGTTCTTTTCTCTTCCCCTCTTGCATGACACGTGACACCTGACACATGTGACCTTCTTATTTCAATTTCTCCACTTCACCTTGCAGTTTTTTAACAAACTCAAGGGATCCCATGAGTCCTGCCTGAATTTCTCCGGAAGTTTGTGCTGATAATCCGGTAAGTTCTTCGACATGCTTTTCCATGGACTTGACCAGTTTATCGATCATAGAGGCCGGCACGGAGCGTCCCATGGATTTGTATGCCAAAAGTCCGGAGGTTGCCCGTTCCAAATATTTTTCTCCTTTAGAAATAACCTCTTCGGCAAGTTGTCCTTTTCCCTGCTCGATCAACACCTTGCCCATATTGAGCCGCTTATCCGCCTGCAGTATGTGAAACTCCGCCTTACGCAGGGGATCCACGATCAGCCGGTCCATGATGCCGTCGCGCATTTGTTTGAGA
>CAZLDC010000051.1:0-6566 GCA_964558385.1 uncultured Gammaproteobacteria bacterium | reverse complement strand
TGCGGCTGCGCAAACGGTACCTCACCAAGCTCGACCGCACCCGCGCGGAGAGAAAATAATAGTGTGTTATCGCACAGACATTTCCGGATATGGTATAGTACTGTATAAGTCCTATGAATAAAGTAACCCTTATCATTCTTGGTGTCGTTCTTCTTGTTGGCGGATGGCTGGTATCCAGTTACAACGGGTTTGCGACGCAGGGCAATGCGATTGATGGTCAATGGAAGCAGGTAGAAGTTCAATATCAGCGCCGGTTTGATCTTGTTCCCAATCTCGTCGAATCCGTTAAGGGCCTGCAAAAACAAGAGCAGAAGGTGTTTGGAGACATCGCCGAGGCGCGTACGCGCTATAGCGGTGCTTCGACGGTCAACGAAAAAGCAGGGGCCGCGACACAGCTTGAGTCGGCCCTGGGACGCTTACTCGTCATCATGGAAAATTATCCGGAACTCAAAAGCGATGCGGCGACCGCGCGTCTCATGGATGAACTCTCCGGCACGGAAAACCGGGTAAGCGTTGAGCGAAGGCGCTACAATGAGCTGGTGCAAAGTTATAACACATCGCTTTCCGTCATCCCCGGCAATCTGCTCGCGGGCATCTTCGGATTTTCCCGTCGGTCGTACTTTGAAGCGACTGAGGGAAGCGAAGCGGCTCCAAAGGTACAGTTTTAATTCCCCGTATGAGAAGACTTTTCGTGATTGTGGCCGTCATGGTCTTGGTTGGCCGTGTGTTTGCCGCTCATATTCCTGCTCCCACCGGATACGTCAACGATTTTATAGGAGTACTAACCGCAAAGGAGCGTGAGACATTAGAAACAGATCTTGCCGGGTACCAAGAATCGACCGGTAATGAAATAGCCATTGCACTGATCAAATCCCTCGACGGGGACAGCGTTGAAGAATTTGCGGTGCGTACGTTTGAGGAATGGAAGATCGGAAAAAAGGGCAAGGATAACGGCATCCTTTTTTTGGCGGCAATTGATGACCGGAAAATGCGCATCGAAGTAGGCTATGGCTTGGAGCCATATCTTACGGATGGCGAGGCAGGGGAACTGCTGCGCACGGCAGTGACGCCGGCGTTTCGCGCGGGTAAGTACGGCGAGGGAGTAATGCGAGCGGTTGAATCAATCAAACGAGAGCTTTCCGGAGAAGCGGCCGATTCCCGGAATCAAAGCTTCTCCGATTCCGGGAATCGCCAATTTCCCATCCCGTTTTCGATTCTCATCATCATTTTTATCTACCTGTTTGCATTTATGGCGAGATCCAAAAGCGTATGGTTGGGCGGGGTAGCGGGTGGGGCGCTGGGTGGAGCTGTTGGCTGGTGGCTCGGTAGTGTAGCAACCGGGGTCGTCCTTGCGATATTTTTGTCGCTGATAGGACTTCTGTTGGACGCGATACTCTCGAGAAATTATGAAGTAAATAAAGCGGCCGGAGGACAGACCGGTTTTTTTGGCAGCCGTGGCGGATTTTGGACGAGTAGCGGGAGAAGTTCGTCGGGCTCATTTGGCGGGTTTAGCGGCGGCTCCTCCGGAGGTGGCGGCTCCAGTGGCAGTTGGTAAGAGGGTATGCTATAATCATTATTACCTCAGAAATATCTTCTTCGTCTGCTGCGACACAAGATTTTCCGTTAGGGTACACTTGTAAGGAGTTCTTATGATGGACAATATCGTGCTTACCGCGCGAGGGTTAACGAAAACCTTCGGCGGTTTTACTGCTGTAGACCACATTTCCTTTGACGTGAAGGAAGGGGAAGTGCTGGGTATTCTTGGCCCCAATGGCGCCGGGAAAACGACGACCCTGTATATGCTTCTTGACCTCATCACGCCCACAAGCGGAGCATTATCCATCTTTGGCATGCACTATCCCAGGGATAGGGAAATGATTTTGCAGCAGATGAACTTTGCCTCCGCGTATATGGACATGGTTCCCCGGATGACCATCATGGAAAATCTTCTGATCATGGCGATGTTGTATCAGGTCAAGCGCCCCAGAGAAGTGATCCTGGCGTGGGCGGATGCCATGGGAATTTCACCGATCCTTGGGCAGGAATATCAAAAACTCTCTGCCGGGCAAAAGACACGCGCACAGATGTGCAAGGCATTTATCAGTTCTCCTAAACTTCTGTTGCTCGACGAACCGACGGCAAGTCTGGACCCGGATATATCCGTGACGGTACGGGAGCAGATTATGGCTGCTAAAAACCGCGGTGTGAGCGTGATCATCACATCGCACAATATGGCGGAAGTAGAGGAGCTTTGCGACCGGGTCCTTTTCATCAACCACGGAACAATTATTGCGGAAGATACGCCGGAGGGACTTGCGCAAAAAGTCAGAAAGTCCCGGGTACAGCTCATGATGACGGATGGTCAGAAGCGCACCATGGCGTACGCGAAGCGCGCCGGATTTCCGGTGACGGCTACGGGACGGTTTGTGACGATTGATGTCGACGAGGATGACATCGCGTATTTGCTTGCCGGACTTGCGGAAAAAGGGGTGCAGTACCGGCAAATTACGATCGACAAGCCGACCCTTGAGGATTATTTTATCGCTGAAACGAGGGGGACATTATGAATATACAGCGCGTCTGGGCGATCATCGTAAAATTTTGGTTTGATACCAAGCGGGACATGTTCCGTCTTTTTGACGTGTTTTGGTGGCCAGCGTTTAATTTATTTGTCTGGGGACTGCTGAGCACGTATCTCACGCAATTATCAAACGGCTCCGTTAATTTTGTTTTATTGTTTCTTGCCGGGACGATATTTTGGTCGTTTTTTGATCGCGCGAGCCGCGATATATCCCGCTCGATGGTGGAGGAATTATGGAACAGAAACCTTCCTAATATTTTTTCGACCCCGCTTACGCTTACCGAGTATCTCGCCGGAGTGCTTGCCGTCGCGTTTATCAAGCTGGTCATCGGGAGCGTATTTTTGCTGATTCTGTCCAGAGTATTTTACGGATTCGAAGTGAGTGCGTTGGGGTGGCCCGTCATCTATCTTATGACAGGACTCATGATGTTCGGGTGGAGCATCAGTTTTCTCATTCAGGCATTTGTACTGCGGTACGGGCATACGGTGGAAGTGTTTATTTGGGCGGTCGCCGTCCTGGTTCAGCCGTTCTCCTGCGTTTTTTATCCCCTCAGCGCCCTTCCCGTATGGGCACAGTGGGTGGCGCGGGCGTTTCCGTCTATGTATTTGTTTGAAGCAATGCGCGCAATCATCGCGGGGAACTCGTTGCCGGTGGGAGACATCATCTGGTCGTTTGCCCTAAACACCGTCTATCTGATTGGATCCATGGTGTTTTTTTACCGGACGTTTTCGTACGCAAAGCAGAATGGTCTTCTGACGAAACCGTTTTAATTGTTCGTTGTCACACAATGGACAAGCGCGATATACTCAACGTCTCTGTCTATGATGCAAAAAATCCGCGCAAACCGCGCGCTTTTTACCATTCTTTTTACGATCTTTGTCGATATGCTGGGGATTGGGATTCTGATTCCCGTCATACCGCTGCTGCTGGCTGATCCGCGATCCCCATACTATTTGCTTCCCACCGGCATGGATGTACGGCAAGGGTTTGTGATGCTCGGGGTTTTGGGGTATTCAAAAGCTATTGGCACAGATCCGTGAGAAAGGAGTATTGTCATGGATATGTACCAATTCAACCAAATACCCTCGGAAGCAAAGATTCGGGCATGCTTTCGGCATCTTGTTTTCGGCAAGAACATCTACTGCCCGATGTGTAAAACGAGTCACGTGTACGCCACGGGAGAGCGCTACCGGTGTCGTCGGTGTCGAAAGCGATTCTCCCTTTTATCCCATACCTGGCTTGCTCACCTTCGACTCCCCTATCAACAGCTCTGGATGATTCTGTGGTGTTGGACGATTCAGGTGCCCGTCAAACAAACCATCCAGATGACCAAACTGTCAGAGCCCACGATCCGTCAATGGTTTACGGTATTTCGAAGACAGCTTCCTGTCGAGCAGGACACCCTTGACCATTTAGTGCAACTGGACGAGGCATACTTTGGAGGGAAAAAGGGGAGAACGCTCTTTATGGGCAAGCAAGTAGGAAGCAAGAAGCTCGCCTATCAGATTCTCTCCCACACCGCTCCTGCCCGGGAACATGCCTGGTATTTTCTCCAGACCTACGTCAATCCCCAAACTGTAGTCAACACGGATGGTGCCGGGATCTATCGGGGGATGGATCAATGGTGGGCAATAGCCCACAATCGGGACATCCACAAGAAATTTGAGTTTACCCATACGAGTGAAATTGAAGGAGTCTTCGGAGTCTTGCGTACGTTCATCCGTCGGATGTACCATCATTGCACCGTGGACAAGTTACCGGAGCTAGTCTGTGAATTTTCCTGGAGATTTTCCCATCCAGAAATCTTTGATTCTCCGCGTTCCTACTTGGAGAAAACGTTGAGGATGGTGCCATTAGCTTAGGAGAACCCGGGTTTTGACGGCTTCCTATCCGCTCATGATGTTTTTGTCCGCGCCGATTCTCGGGCAGCTTTCGGATGTCTATGGCAGGCGGCGGATATTGGCAATTTCCCTGTTTGGTACGTTTGTCTCGTATATCATATTTGCCATCGGCATCATCACGCGCAATATTCCTCTCTTATTTTTCTCGCGAATGGTAGATGGCATTACCGGCGGGAACATTGCGGTCGCGCAGGCAGCTGCCGCGGATATCACGCCCCCGCAGCACCGTGCAAAAACGTTTGGGCTCATCGGCAGCATGTTCGGACTTGGGTTTATCATCGGTCCGTATCTGGGAGGGAAACTTTCCGATCACACGGTTATTTCATGGTTTAGCGCGTCAACACCCTTTTGGTTTGCCGCGTTTTTAAGCGGGATGAACGTCCTTTCTGTTCTGTTTTTATTTCCGGAAACGAGAGCACATATCCGAACCGTGATCCGGATCCGTTGGGGACAATCATTCCATAATATTTTCCAAGCATTCAACGCCCGCGGGATGCGGGGGCTTTTTGCGGTCTCATTTCTCTATACCAGCGGGTTTTCTTTTATGACGGCGTTTTTCAGCGTTTACCTTATCCGCCGTTTCGGATTTACCCAGGGGAATATCGGTGACTTTTTTGCGTACTTAGGCCTCTGGATCGCCTTCACGCAAGGCGTGATTACGAGAAACTTAAGCAGCCGGGTAAGCGAAGCAAATATTCTCCGGTTTACCATGCTCGGGACCGCTATCGCATTTCTGTTGTTTTTTCTTCCCCATGCTTCGTGGCAGCTCTATCTCATCGCGCCGGTTCTTGCGGTCAACAACGGTTTGACGTACGCGAATTTGTTAAGTCTCGTCAGCCGGTCAGCGGACGGTTCGATCCAGGGAGAAATCATGGGTATAAATGCAAGTCTGCAGGCGCTGGGGCAATCTATTCCTCCTATACTCGCTGGAATGGTTGCTTCCCGGTTTGAACCGGAAACACCGCTGTTTGTTGCTTCAGTAATCGTATGTATTTCCTGGCTCTTGTTTATCTCGGTTTTTCACAACCCCTTTCGCGCAAAAGTGTAAAATGGAAGGTATGATGGCCGGCACACTTCAGGAGATCATATTTCAGGCAGCGGCTAAAGAGAAGCGCATGATGCACCGCCTGTTTTTTGGTGTATATGTTCTCATGGTCGCGGGTTTAGTGTGGGGGACGAGCGTGATTGTCCGTGAGACTGCCCAAGCCGCCCTCGCGTACGATCTGGGAGTCTGGTCAGGAAGAATGGCGGTAACACTACTTGCAATCGTTCTGGTTCCCGGCATGTTGGGCCGGTTCGGTATCCAGATTAAAGTGACACGGGTTATCACATTTTACCGCCGTCAGCTGGGCATTTTGACGTTTTTATTCAGCGTTACTCATGGGATGCTTGTGCGCATCGCTGCCCGCGCTGTGCTCGGGTGGTATCAGATAGACCGGGCGCCGGTCTATGAACTCTTCGGAACGCTCGCACTTTCTCTGCTGTTTTTTCTATTCGTCACGTCAAATGATGCGAGTGTCCACCGTCTTGGTATCTGGTGGAAGCGTCTCCACCGGCTTGTGTACGTCATCGTCTGGTTCGTTCTTTTTCATACCGTTCTTCAGCGGATAAGCGTGTGGAGTGTTTTGATCGGCATGGTTGCCGTACTGGAAGTCGCCTCGTTGATATACGCGAAATATACAGTTTCTCAAGGCATCGCCTTGCGAAGCTAGGTTATGGGGAGGGAGGAGGAGCTTGTTGCGTCGATCCGCCGGATCCAGCTCCTGACGGAGCCGGTGAGGTGTAGGTTCCCGTGGATGGTTGGATACTGTTATACGTAGGTTGCACAGATGTGGAGGGGTAGCTTGACGACCCGTCCTTTTGTGGACGATACTCATAATTTTGTTTCATCGTCTCGCGTTCATTCTCAAATTGTCGTTTTTGGGTCTCTTGATTTTGCTCCATTTGTTTTTTCTTGCGTTCATATTCACGTTTTCCAGATTCTTCCTGGGTTTTGGCCTCACGAAAGCCCGGGCATTTATCGGGATTGCCTTTGCACCAGCTTTCGCACTCGGCTTCCGTTCGGCAGCCTGAAGGACCCATG
>CAZLDC010000050.1:0-6592 GCA_964558385.1 uncultured Gammaproteobacteria bacterium | reverse complement strand
GCTATGTCAAACAATTCGGTAACCTGCCGATACCCCTCATGATCCGCAATGCACCCACGAAGCTCATGAAAGATTTGGATTACGGGAAGGGATACGAGAAATATACGACGGAGAGTTTGCTACCGGAGAAGATTAAAAATAAGAAATACTTTAAACTTAAAAATTAAAACTTTAAACTTATTCGAAAAGTTTAAATTTTACAGTTTAAAGTTTAAAGTACTTCCTGATTGGTGGTGATAAACATGGATATTCAAATCGGCAAGGTGACGCATTTTTACGACAAAATCGGAGTCGCGGTCATAACCGTCATGAATCAGCCGCTCAACGTTGGTGATACGGTGAAAGTATCAGGACACGATAATGAGTTTGTCCAGAAGATTCGTTCGCTGCAGGTCGAACATGATCAAGTGCCAACGGTCGCTGTCGGTGAGACCTGCGGTATGAAAGTAGACCAACCGGTCAAGGCTGGGGACGTGTTATACTTGATGGGTTCATGAAGACAGAAGTATCAGCCGGCGGAGTCATCGTATGCTCCCTCCATCATACGTGGTATGTCCTCGTCCTGAGGGATATGAATGACAGCTGGACGTTTCCCAAGGGGCTCATCGAAGAGGGGGAGTCCCCCAAGCAGGCAGCGCGACGGGAAATTCAGGAAGAAGTCGGCATCGGTAACCTGGAATTTCTTCGCACTTTATCCCCTGTACACTATACGTATATCCGAAATGGTACAGTCCACAAAACCGTCCACTATTTTCTCTTCCGGTCGCACTCGCGAGCCGCGCCAACCGTACAAAAAGAAGAAGGCATCCGGGAAGCCAAATGGATTCCCTTAGAAGAAGCGATTGCCACCGTTGGTTACCGGGAAACGAATGTGCGATTGTTAGAGGAGGCGGAAAAGGTAATTAAGGAAATGGACAGTAAACAATAAGCAGGAAACAGTAAACAGGTAGGAGTTACAAGAAAAGAACAAATAGCAAAGAATAGTGAACAGTACGCTGTGAACATTTTTTTATGGAAGTAGAAAATGCCCCCGATGTCACCAAGATCATGCGGACGATTCTCAAACGGACGCCGTTTGAGCATGTAAAGGCAGCACAGATAACCTGCATGCGCAGTACGGGAGCCACAAGCCGTGCATACGCGCGTATCTGGAGTTTCCCCAAAATCTGGCAGAAGGCACTATCGCACCCTCCTCATTACATCATCGAAGTTCTCGCTCACCATTTTGATAAACTCCCCGATGACGATAAGATCCGGACAATCATCCATGAACTCATGCACATCCCCAAGAATTTTTCCGGTGCTCTCGTCCCGCACCACGGGAGGTATCACCGGATAGACAAGCGGACAGTGGAGAAGCTGTTTCAGACATACAAAGCAAGTAGTCCGTAATTTTCAATTTTTAATTTAGAATTTTCATTGAATTTTCAATTTTCATTTATTTGAAAACTCATACAATTAAAATTGAATGAAAAATGAAAATTTCAAATTGAAAATTTATGATCATTTTACTCCATGGTGATTACATCGTTTCTTCCCGTAGGACGCTCATCGAGCGTATCGAGGAGGCCAAAAAGCAAGAAAAGGAAGTGCGGCAGCTGGACGGCAACATAGTCGATGCCCCGTCTTTGACGCAGGCACTCGAGTCATCTTCACTGTTTGGTGGATCCATACTTGTTGTCATTGAAGGGTTACTCACGAAACTGGGAAAAAAAGAGAAGCAAGCGGTACATCTTACTGACATCATCAAGCGGTCGGATGAATCAGCAGATGTCATTCTCTGGGAAGGCAAGGAAATCGGCAAAATGCTTATCGCTCTGTTGGGCCCCAAAGCATCCGTACAGCTTTTTAAAACTCCTGTCGTCATTTTTAAATTTTTGGATAGCATTGCGCCGGGAAACACAGCTGCCATTCTCGGGCTTTTGCAGCAATCGCTTGCAGTAGACGCACCCGAGCCCATTTTTACTCTTTTAGTCCGGCGCGTGCGACAGCTTATTCAGTTGCGGGATAATGTAACACCGGAAGGTCTTCAGGGTTGGCAGGCTGCACGTTTGACAAGCCAGGCAAAGTCCTTTACCATGGATAAACTTCTCTCTATGGAGAAAAAGCTTCTCGCGATCGACATCTCCATAAAAACCGGCACCTCGCCGTTTCCCCTCGCACAACAACTGGAACTATTCATTATTGATTTATAAGGAGGAATAACCATGAATGCTCAAATTCCTGATCATGTATTTCGCGGCTACGACCTCCGCGGACTGGTAGGGAGCGAACTCAATGAGCAAACGGTCGCACTGTTGGGTAAAGGCTATGCCACGTGGCTTCTCGAGCGGCGGATTTATGATTGTGTCGTGGGCTATGACTGCAGACTTACCGGTCCCTCGTTCCGTGACGTGATGGTGCGCGAGTTAACAGATGCCGGTATTACGGTCTATGACATCGGGATGACATTGTCTCAAATTGCTTATTTTGCCGGATACTTTTTCCGTACCCGCGGGATGGTCATGATCACCGCCTCGCATAACCCCAAGGAATATAACGGATTTAAATTCGGCACGGGGTACTCCGAGACAATGCTTACCGATGAAGTCGTGGCACTGCGCGAGCTGGTCAAATCAGGCAAATTTAAAACACGCTCTCCCAAGGGCAAACTTATTGTGCAGGATATCAAAAAAGACTACATTGACGATCTTATGCGTCGTATTGATCCGATTGCTCCCTTTAAACTCGTTGTGGATTCCTGTGCAGCGACTACGGGTATATTTCTTCCCGAGATCCTGCGTCGTGTAGGCTGCGAGGTCATCGAACAAAACACCAAGCCGGATGGAAATTTCCCGGTAGGTACGCCGGATCCTACGGAGCGCGATGTATTGGAGCGGCTTGCCAAACGGGTCCGCTCGGAAAAAGCAGACATCGGACTCACCTACGACGCGGACGGCGACAGGATTGGTGTCGTGGATCACGAAGGAAATCTCATCTGGAATGATACGTTGGTTTCTCTGTTTGCCAAAGATGTCCTGACCTCTTTGCCTGGGGCAAAGATCGTTTATAACACGCTCTGTTCCAAGCAGGTGGATGATGTGGTGCGGGAGGCAGGTGGTATCCCCGTCATGTGGCTCACCGGACACTCATTCATTAAAGCCAAAGTTCGTGAGGAACATGCGCCGTTTGGCGGAGAGTTATCCGGACACTTCTATTTTGTCGATAATTTTTACGGACATGATGACGGTGCTATCGCGACCCTGCGGCTCCTCGCGTATTTGACCCGTACGAAGAAAACACTGAGAGAAGCGATTCATGAATTACCACGTTATATCTCGAGTCCGGAGATAAAAGTAGGCTGCGCTGATGACGTTAAATTTAAACTGGTGAGCGAAAAAATCGGTGGCGAGATTAAAAAGCTTTATCCGGCTGCGCGTTATACGGAGATTGACGGCGTGCGGATGGATACGACGGATGAGATGCTCATCGTACGCGCTTCCCAAAACGGGCCGTATCTCACGGTCAAGTTTGAAGCGAAAGTGCAAGCGCAATACGACCTGTTGCGCAGACAAATCAGGGACATACTTCATCGCTACAGCGAGATAGACTTTACCAAAGGTGTCAATACCGACTCGCTTTCATGAAAACTTTGAATTATCAGGAGTGTGAAAAGTTCGTGATTACGGTTGCTCGTCACGCAGGGAAGATACTTTTAACGTACCGGGGAAAGGCGGCAATTGTAGTAGAGAAAGGCAAAACGTTAGACTTTGCGACGGAAGCAGATATTGCATCAGAACGTTATATCCGTGATGAAATCAGCAAGCAGTTTCCTGACCATAGTCTGATGGGTGAAGAAGAAGGGGTAACAAAACAAACCTCTGAGTATCTCTGGGTTATTGACCCCTTGGATGGCACGCTGGATTATAAGAGAGGACTTGCTTACTTTAATATCCATATCGCGTTAGAGTATAAAGAGAAAACTATTATTGGGTGTGTTTATAGTCCAACGACGGGAGACGTATATGCTTCATCGAAGGGTTTAGGTGTAAGAAAGAATAACGTATCGGTACGAGCATCAACGATTACAAATTTGAAGGAGTCAATCGTTCGCATGAAATTGCCTCGCGTAACAATTACACCGAAAGAAATAGATTCATCTGTACGTATTTTGCATTTGCTGGCAGAGTCGACAGGATTAATTCGAGATGGGTGGGAATGCGGCATGGCTTTAGCGGAAATAGCAGCTGGATCTATTGAAGCTTTCATCGTACCCCGAAGCGGTCCGAAATGGTGGGATGTGTCTGCGGGGATCATTATGGTTGAAGAAGCAGGAGGAAAAGTCACGGATATGCTGGGAAATCCAATAATTCATCATGATCTTTCAAAAGGACTCATTGCGTCAAACGGCTTGCTCCATGATAAGATTTTAGATATCGTACAAGAAGGAGGCAATTATGGCAGGTGGATTTGATCCGAAAACATTTATCACGATGCCGTTCCAAAAACGGGTGGAGAAGCCGTGGGGGTATGAGATCATCTATACGCCTGATGATGCGCCCGCCACAGGCAAAATTCTGCATGTGACCGCCGGTAAACGGTTGAGTCTCCAATATCACGATGTGAAGCGGGAGACTCTATGTTTGATCAATGGACAAGGGAATATAACACTCAGCAATGACCGCGATGAGACAGTGGAAATACCCATGGAGCTTTACAAGGGCTATCATGTCACTCCGGGGCAAGTTCACCGCGTGACAGCAGTCACGGATATGGATTTCATTGAAGCCTCGACACCGGAACTCGGTAATACCTTCAGACTGCAGGATGACAGCAATAGACCGACGGAGACGGAAGCGTTGCGCAAGCAAGATAACCGTGGTTGGAAAAGTGGATCATAGTTAATATGTTAAAGGAGGATCGTTATGAACGTTGATTTTACCTTTGTCCCGAAACATTATGCGGCCCGTACGCACGAAAAGATACAGGAAGTGCTCATGGATCCGGCTGGAAAAGGTCCAACCATTCACTATTATATGATCCGCGGCGGGGTGGATCAGAAAAACATTACGGTCTGGGAACCGGGGACAATTAGCGGTGAATATATTAAGACATATGGCCACTATCACGTGGGAAAACTTGATGAAACTTATTGGATACTCTTTGGAGAAGGTGTGGCGCTTCTTCAGAAGCTCGCCGTTGACGCTCAAGGAATCATGATTCCCGACGTCGTTGAAGAATTTAAAGCAGTCCGGGTGAAAACCGGTGATAGCGTGTATATGCCGGAAGGTTACGGCCATCTCGTCGCAAACGTCGGGTCAACGTATTTTGTGACGGCAGACGACAGTCCGGTTAATTTTGACGAGGCCAACGCGGTGAGCATGCCCGGACACGCAGACTACGAGCCCGTCAAAAAGATGCAGGGATTTGCCTATTATGTGGTCGAGCATGAAGGGAAACCGGCACTTGTGAAGAATCCGAGGTATAAAGAAGTGAGAAAAGTGGACGTGGGGGGTTTACCTGTTATTGAACATTGAATTGTTTTCACTTTGGATTCTCACACCTAGCGCGGGAATGACAAATACGCGCATAGAACTCTTGCGCTCGATCTTCTTATCCCGCATACTAGTTGTATGACCAAAAAGTTTGTTGTTTGGTTCAAAGATGTAGATAAGGATGATATTGCCCTCGTCGGCGGCAAAGGCGCAAACTTGGGTGAAATGACCAAAGCAGGATTCCCTGTCCCGCAGGGATTTATTGTCACCGCGCAGGCGTATAAACACTTTCTCGACGTCACCCATCTCCGGTCAAAAATTGAAACCCTGTTGTACCGTCTGGACGTGAGCGACAGTAAGGCTCTGGACCGCGCGTCCCAAGCGGTACGGGATCTGATCATCCGGTCTGAGTTTCCCCGGGAGATCGCAAACGACGTCATCCTTGCGTATTTTAAACTCGATCAGGGCCTCGTGCGGCACGCGATGGTCGCGGTACGCTCCTCGGCGACGGCTGAGGATTTGCCGGATGCATCATTTGCCGGCCAGCAGGAGACGTATCTCAATGTTTACGGCGAGGCAAGTCTGATTGAGAAAATCAAAGAAGCCTGGGCTTCTCTCTTCACCTCTCGAGCAATTTTTTACCGTGCGACGCATAAGTTTGATCATTTTAAAGTCCTGATTGCCATCCCCGTCCAGCGGATGGTGGAATCGGATGCCTCCGGCATCATGTTTACGATCGATCCCGTAACGAACGATAAAAGCGTCATCGTCATCGAAGCGATCCACGGCTTGGGAGAGATGATTGTACAGGGCTCAGTTACGCCGGACCACTACGAAGTTGACAAGAGCACGCTCACGATCAAGATGAAAACCGTCAAAACACAGGAAAAAAAGATGGTAAAGAAAGGCAATGGAAATGAAATAAAAAGTATCAGCAAAAAAGATGGTTCGAAGCAAAAAATAAGTGATGCTCATATTGTCGCTCTTGCCAAAATAGCCAAAAAACTCGAGGAACATTATTTTTTTCCTCAGGACAGCGAATGGGCGATCGAAAAGGATAAGATTTATATCGTCCAGACCAGGCCGGTGACAACGACAGGAAAGCAAGAGACAAGAGA
>CAZLDC010000049.1:0-6668 GCA_964558385.1 uncultured Gammaproteobacteria bacterium | reverse complement strand
TTTCTTGACCAATCGTTACTCCGCCTTTCTCATCCACTCACTCACTTGCTCCTGTATCACCCGAGAAGCATCCCGTCCATGACAATACATGCGTGAACAGTCCACTGACCCATCTACAACGGTTGCTTCGTCCGCGCGCGCAGCAATGACATTTGCGCTATCCATCTGCTCTCCCCCATGGCCAGAAACCACCAGGTGTTTCTTCCCGTCACAGTATACGCAGTATGATGAACAAAATTGTATGTCACGAACACTGATTGGTAAAGTCTCCATACTCATTTTAAAAAATTTTAAGGAAAAATTGCACCCTCACCTGCGCCGAAGTCCTTCATGTCGTCCGTACCATCCTGCTGGGCCATCCATTGGGCAATCGCTTCACGATAATCTGCTATTTTGGCAACACCCACCTGGTGTAATGCTTTATATTGTTTATCCGACCATCCGGCAAGTGTATGCACTCCATCTGGTGTAACCATCCAACGCTCTCGATGACGCGGGCTCTCCCGTACCTGTTCAAGCATATATCCATGCTCACGCAATAAACCGTCAACCAACGTACCATACAAATGACTATGGTCATTCTTTTTAAGTATTCGTTCTAATTCTATCGTCATACTTTTGACTTTATTATAGAGTATCAATACCTTATTAAAACAAACACGTATGCAAATGGATAGAATAATTGGCCTGGCATTGTAATCAATGATAAATCCTCTCCCTCTCACTTGCCTTGCGGCTTGATGGGAACAGGCGGTTGCGTCAGCTGGGGATTTTTCCTTAACTGATTTCGGATTGCAGCATGTACATCGATAACGGATTCCGCTAAATCACTTCCATCATTTCCCAAATCCCGGATTCTCTGAACCTGCCTTATAGCAACGGCTTCACCTACCAATTTATCCAAAGGGGTATCCACTCTCTCCGTACTTTGCGCAGGATAAGACGGTTTCAAATCCTTGGTATACTCAGTAGGTTTTCCTTGAACCAACGATGTCTGTCCAACTCCCATTTGGTTTCTGCGCCGTATCCACCAAAACGCACTTCCGACTAATCCTAATGCAGATGTGACGAACGCCAACCCAAATAACGTATTATTTCTCTTTTCGTTTTCCCCCATTGGATCCGTCGATGCCTGTGTAGGTTTAATTGGCGACGGAATTTTTGTCGGATGAATACGAAGCAAATTCGGATTATTAACCGCACAATAATTAGTATCCTGCTTCCCATTCACCGTCGCCGTCGATCGGACGGACACAAGTACCGGAGAAGCATTAGTATTCATCCTTCGCGCGGAACTTCGTTTTTCAAAATCGGAAAATGACGCTCTATTGGTTGAGACGATAAAATCCGCGCATTGAGCCAGCGTACCGGTTATCTTTGCCTTAAATTGATCCAGTGCGTTCACCCAACCATTCACGACGTCCCCTCCGGTCGCCGCGAGGCGCACCCAAGCCAATGAAGCAGGATCCGGACCGGCTTTTTTTAACCCCATAGGCATAGTTGCATATATTCCTTCATCTTGTTGTCTAATAAAATCTACTCGCGTCTGAAGGTCAATCTGCCCAGTCATTTTTTGTGGTAATGGGGGCTGCTCATCTGCTCTCACCTTCGGAACAAACATTGCTCCTGCAGCGGTACCAGCAAGCATAGTAGCTAATCCGAATTGATAAACCGGAGAGATTGCCGGCTTTCTTGCCCGTCGAGCTGATACAGGTTCTGTTTGTTCAACGGGTGGAGATATTGCATCTGCCTGTGGCGTCGCTGCTAAATGGTTAGGATCATGTGCTGCCCACTGATCAAAAAGGTCATCCCGCTCTCTTTTCGCTTTTCTTTGCCCACTGGGTCCTCCATATGCTATTTTTTCATCCAACACGGCAATACGCTCTGCCAACTCATTGGCCGTCAGCATAAATTCATTTTGATTACTTTGTGATAGCCCCATCTCTCCAGGAAACGCCATATAAATTATTCAAACACCGATAATGCCCCATAGTATACTCTTTTTCCCAATTTTTGTCTCGTGATGCAAGTATTCATGTAGAGAACTTCATGCGACCGCACGCTTCAGCATACAGATCTTGATATAGTTTGATTATTTGATTCCCGGTATCGAGGCTGGGTGGTGATGGGGTTTGAAATGGTTAATTATTTACTGCGCGCTCGTCCATATATTCATTTATTTTATCTAGCAGAAGGTCTCCTAGAAGTTCTGTCACCATTCTGTTCGATACCCCTTGACTGCGCCATCCTTCAAGCTTCGTTTTCCCTTCTCCGGATCCGAACGCGGTCGCGATTCCTTCAAACAGAGATGTAAAAAGGTCCGGCGAACGAACCTTCATTGCGGCTAATTCTTTAGCGTAGGGCACTGCAATAACCTCTAAATACACGTCAAATTCCAACCATTCTTCAGGGTCAACACCGCCTGTAGCTTCGTGCGCGCTGCATCTTCCTCGGGAGTGTATGGAGACTGTTCTTCACTCATATAGTTTTGTAACTATATCATATCCTATCATTTCCACGCTACCTCATCTCTATCGTGTCTCCTCTCTCTTGACACCTGACACATGACCCATGACACTATATGTATATGTCCCCCGATGACCTGCGCCAACAAATTGAGCTTAAAGTCGTGGAACTGCTGCGCAGTGCGGTATCCGAAGGTACGATGACGGAAGAACGGAGCCAAAAGATCGCCCAGGTGGTGCTTGAGTACCTCCAACCCGGCATGAGCTGGCAGCAGCTCTATAAAGCCATCCCGAAGCTCGACGACGCAGCCCAGGAAATCTCTCCCATCATTGTTCCCTACTTGAGAGAATACGAAGACAAAGTCGCCCAGGCCGCAGAAGTGACGGTGCGGAATTTTATCAAGCAGGGCAAATATGATGCAGCCGTCAAGCTAACCCAGCGCGTCATCGCCCAGGACGTGGACCTCGTCTGGCAGGCCAGCGCCAAACCCACACCGATAAAACCCTCCAATTAATCATGCGCAACAAAACCTAACAAAACCCAGCCTCAAAAGGCGAGGCCTTTTCAGGCTAAATAATTGCATAGACGCGCGAGTGTCTGTCTAGGTTGCCATAGATCCAGTACGGTTGGAAGATAAATGGGACACTACTATACTGACGCAACTATGCGTCACTACAACATTCTTCCCACTGCCCAGATCAAAATGTGTTCTCTGTCCCTTGATGCTCAGAAACGCCTCTGGTGGATAGATTGGTATCGAGCTCACGATCGGAATGCAGAAGCGACCTGCAGACACTTCGGGATTTCCAAGAGTGTGTTTTACCGATGGAAAGCCCGATACAACCCCAAGAATCTCAAAACCCTGGAGGATAACAAGAAAACGAGGAGACCCAAGCATCTTCGGATGATGACCACTCCTTCATGGATCATCCAGATGATTTATGACATTCGGAAGGAGAATCTGGAGTTGGGGAAGTATGAGATCCAGGAGACACTGAAACGGGCAGGAGTGTCCGTTGGACAGTCTACCATCCAGAAGGTGATCAACCGTCATCCAGAACTCCACAACACACAACACCGCAAGAATGTACGGAAGCATCATGTCCGGAGTATTGCCAGAATCAAGGCTGCCAGAGAGCTGCGGGACAAGTATCCCGGGTCACTGGTTCAGGTAGATACTCAATATTTTTATGTTCTGGGAAAGAAGTTCTACTTGTTTTCCGCAGTAGACTGCAGGAGTCGATACGGATTTGTTTGGTGCTACCACACCATCTCTTCAACGTCCGGAAGAGACTTTGTCCAAAAACTTCAAACATTTTTCCCATTTCCCATCATGGCCATCAACACGGACAATGGAAGTGAGTATCTCTTGTATTTCCACAAGGAACTGGAGGATGCAGGGATTCCTCATTACTTCTCTGATCCCTATTGTCCCAAACAAAACGGGAGAGTAGAACGGTTCCACCAGACGGTGGAAGGAGAGTATTTCAACTACCAACATGATCTCCTGCCGAATCTCGTCATGATCAATGAACGGTGTGCCATATTCAATACTTGGTACAATACCAAACGTTTTCACCGGTCACTCGCATACAAAACGCCACAGGAATGTGTTACATTGTGGCAGCAAACAAAAGGAGGTCAACCGTTCTCTATCTAGGCAACCAGCACAGTGTCTTGCTACTCTTCATCAAAGGAGTATAATTCCGGACTATGGGAGTAATAATTAGACTTGGAGATACGCCAGGCAGACGCTATGTTCATTGTGATCCCGATGGAAAAGAGTGCTCCGGATCATTTGATCCGGATGGCAATTGCACTCTCTGTGGAACGTCATGGAAGGAACTACAACTCACGCATGAATTGTTAGAGAATATATCTACAATTCCAAAAAATCATCCTCGTGTCAGGCGCTTTGGTGGGGGGCCTGAACAATTGAGAGGTGATGGCGAGTAAAAAAATCCCTCTCAAACCCTATCATACTTTTCTATCTGATCTACTTCTTATCATTTTGATACAATATTGCATACAAATATCATCCTTGACACGACTCCCGCAAATCACCAGACTGGTGATACATGAACCTCAATGATTTCCTCACGACCCTCGTCACAGAAAAACTCGCCGGAGCTGATGTACCTGAGGGGCAAATTGCAGACATGGTCGCAAACCTCACCGACCGACTCAATAAATTTATCACCCTCAACGTGCTCACGGAGCTCGCGACAAAAGACCAGGCGTTATTGGTCAAATTTCAGGCCCTTGCCAAAGGAAATACAAATCCGGACGTCCTCCAGGACTTTGTAGAGAAAGAAATTCCCGACGGCGCGCCATTCCTTGCGAAAGTCCTATCCGATTTCCGCGTTTTATATCTTGGCCCTAGCTAAGGAACGGTTTTACGAAGTAACGAAGTAACCAACTAACGAAGTAACCATTTATGCCCGAACCCATCCTACCGACCGAACTGCCTAAACCCCAACGCCTCACCGTGGGCGAGACTCCCGTCTATCTGAAAACGCCGCTTGATGTAAACGGTGAGCAGGTGACGGAAATTACCATCAAAGGCGCTTCTTCGCGGGGCAAAGACGGGATTGACAGTAGTGTCCTACTTTTGCAAGACACGAGTCGCAGACGCGGAGAAGAAGGCCAAACGTTCATCAAACCCCTCACGAATGTGTCTGCCATGGAAGAAGTCGATTGGGACAAAGTGGGTGGATTGCAAATCACCGCCCCTGACGGCTCTGTCCGCACGATCCCCAAAGATCAGCTCTCATTAGTAAAACCAGCTATACAAGCAGGACCGGAAGGAAAAGCAAGTCCTGCTGGACCAGCAGCAAATGAGATTTCTCAACCCGAGCCTGCCCCAATTACCCCAATTTCCCCAATTACCCCAATTCCCAGCACGGAGCCCAAACTCGCCCGCGGGATTCTCGAACAATACTCCGGAGAACCCACGACGCTCACGATTGTGGGACTGAAAGCCTACGAAACGCGTGCCCATGATTTGGCAGACAAAGCCATGCAGCTCAAGACAAGCCTGGGAGACCGCATTTGGAAACAGGGTATTGGCCCGGCGTACTTCCATGAACAGGCACGGCAGTATTATGACCGGATGCTCAAGGCGGCCCAGTCCCCTTTTGCCGAGCAAAGTATCAAGATTGCGGAAGCAGCCGGGAAAAACCGCTACCAGGAACTCCTGAAAAACAAAAACTTCCTCACCCGCCCGACCCGCCAGTTTATCGAGTGGATGAAGGATACACTGGGCATGGAGACCCTCGTCCAAAAGTTTGCACTCGAGGAAATCGCCCACATGAGGGAAACCGGAGAAATCAAAGAACGCGAAGTCTTTGACCGCGAGGCGGCATCGATCCGCAAACGCTTCGAGCAGGATGTGGACATCCAGGACGGATTCATCCGGGGATCTTTGGGCGAAAAGCTCACCATCTTGGACTCGAGCGACCCTGCGCATAAACAATTCGTCGATATTGTCAAACGGTTAGTGAAAGACTACGCGACGGGGGACATTGCGACCAAAAAGGATTTCGATAACGTCACCGACGACCTGTTTCATAAATATCTAAAAGGACAACGGAGAGACATCTTTGACCAGGCGGAGCTCTATACCGCATCCCTCTTTGATGTGGCCGAGAATCTGCGCACCAAGGCACGTCACGAAGGGGGCTTGGCGGCAATCGACGCTCAGCTTGACTCCATGCAGGTCCGGCTTGGGATGGGCGTCATGGGCGAGGCGACGGCGCTCGTGCCATCCGACGTAGAAAAAGGGACGAAGGTCGTCATAAAAACCGTTGAGTGGCTCGAGAAAAAAGGCATCATCGGGCCGTTTGTCTTTAATGAAGCAAGCATCTCCTCGGCAGTCGCGTTATCTCTGTCGCTGTCGTTTCTACCGCGCATGGGCATTGCTGGACTTGCCAATGGCCTGACAAGCCTGGGCGGCGGAGCTGCCGTCGGTGGCATTTTTGCGGGACTACGGGAGTACCGGCAACTGGAAAAGGAGTATCTCACGCATCTGCGCGAGCGTGAATCCGGTCTGACGTTCTCGCCGGATGCCAAGCGACGGGCATGGATGGAAAAGTTCATGGTGGGACAGCGTAGTGCCGATGACTTGATCACGAACATCAGAACGCCACTGTATGAATCTGACGGCACGTCAAACGTGCCAGCCGCGTTTGACGGCGGCGGCA
>CAZLDC010000048.1:780-6711 GCA_964558385.1 uncultured Gammaproteobacteria bacterium | reverse complement strand
GAAACCACCATTACAACGAAAGGATGACTGTCGGATTTCTACGGAGAATTAAGCGTGATATTGAGTAAGACTGCTGTTTATGGTAAGCTTCGCCTCCTATTATTTTGATATAAATAATATGAATGAAATACCGCAGCTAACTGTTCACATTGGAGACACTTTACGGAAAAGAGTGATGGTTCGTGCAACAGGGGAACTTCTTTATGAAGAAATCGGACAAGTTATTGGTTTTCCTAAACATATCGGCAAAAGTCATTCTATAGAAATAGTCGTTACTGAACACGAATTTTTTATCGGGTGCCATTCTGACTGTGCAGATGGACATGTAACAGTTCGAAAAACAAAAGATGGTCTTGTTGGAACATTTCCGTCAGTCATAATTTTTGATGAATTTGAACATCATGTGTCGCAGCTTATTAAAGGCGAAGCGGGTGAAGTTGAATTGCTCAGACTTACGGATTAAATATTCTAGGGAAGGGATATCTATCGGACTATCTACAATCCTATTATATATTTCAGCTATTTGAGACGGGCATATATAACTTTATCTTGATGTCATCAAGGTAGGTTTTTTTGTAAAATTGATTAGAAAATATTTGTATGATATAGTCTGGTACAATATGGCTTTAAAAATTGAGGGCGCTCTCGCAGCAAATATATCGTGTTCATTTGGGATTCCAGTTACCGCAAAATACCATTGGGCAGATCAAGACAGAGTTATAAATTTAACAGGGGTGGTTGGTGGGCCGATAAGATCGAGCAGGGCTGACCCAAAAGAAATTTCAAACGAAACACCAATGGTTAGGCTTACGACGGTAAAGAGAACAGAAACTATAGATGGCGTCCCTGAAGTCTTTCGAGACGACTACGACTGGTCAGTTGAAACTGGCTCAGTTACTCTCACAGTTGGAAACGAATAAGGAATAGATTCTTTGGGTGACCGACGGGATTCGAACCCGCAACACCCAGCTCCACAAGCTGGTGCACTACCATTGTGCTACGGTCACCAATGGAGATATTATATCGTATTTCCCATTAGAGCGTAAGCGGATTGCTCAGAAGCGCGAGGTATTCTTTGATGGGATACGTCTGCGGCTCGCCTTTCACTTTGGTAATCTGCTGATACGCGCGGTAAAACGGATAGGGTTCACGCGTCGTCAAATGAAGCCAGGAAAACATGGCAAAGAGCGGATCCTGATAGCTATAGAGAAACGGCGTCACTGCGACGATCTGCGGATGCTTCCAGATCGTTTCTGAGGCTATTTGGAGATACTCACTCACGCTCTCCGGAGATAGCCGGGATCGAAAACCTGCATTGCCGTTATGCGCCCAGCCTGTTTCTGTGATAAACACCGGAAGCTTCTTTTGTACTCCTAAATCTGCAAGGAGCCCAAGCTCCCATTCAAATGTCCCGATCGTGCCTCTGCCCCGAGCATACGGCGATCCACTGAATCCGGGATTGGGATAGGAATGGGAGGTCCATCCGTCAATATACGCAGACAGATCCGGCACGTAGGCCGCGAGCCACTTGAGAAACAGGACTTCATCCATGGTGTCCGGACCATTGGGGGCAGATGCATCCAAACCGGCGGGTAAAACAAAAAAATCTTCAGAGGTTTGGCGGAGCGCGTTGGAGTAGGACATGAGCACCTGCGCATATTCGTCGGGACTGACCGATCCTCCCCATTCCTTGGCGTGATTGGGCTCATTGAACAAAACGATGTAACGGTTTTTTGTCGGCCAAGACAGCGAATTGAGGAAATCCGTCCAGACCTGTCCATCGCCGATCTGGGGCTTGACCCATGCACTTCCTTCCACATGCGTCGCGAGACGGACAATGGGGATAATGCGCTCACGGGCCATCCGGTCAAATACCGGTTGCCACACGTCAGTTTTCCGTTCATGATCGGCAATAACGAGCGTGACATACCCCCAATCTCCCTGTCCGGAATTGACAAGATCCCGGACTTTTGAAATGTCATTAGGATCCGCAACATGAATCCCATATGTATTGTTGGGGACACTGAGCGGGTCATAGATAGCCCGGACTGGCAGCGGAAAGACAATCGCAGCCACAAGAATGCAAAGAATAAGGAGGTGTTTCATGGTCACAGTATACAGCAATTATCAAAAAACATTATAATATGGGTAATCAGGAACCATGCCGGGGTGGTGAAATTGGTATACACGTAGGACTTAAAATCCTATGGACGTAAACTCGTCCGTGTGGGTTCGACCCCCACCCTCGGCACCCTTCGCTTCAGCTCACAGCGAGTTCACTGCGAGCTGCTCAGGGTAAACACGCTTTATGCGATTGAACGGAACATTCTTTCAACGAGTATACAATACAGTTAGACGTATTCCAGAGGGCAAGGTGGCAACGTATGGATTGGTCGCTGAACTTGTGGGAACCAAAGATGCACGACGTGTTGGACAGGCACTCCACGCCAATCCAGACGGATCCCGGACGCCATGCCACCGTGTCGTCTTTGCCGATGGTCGGCTTGCGCCTGGGTATGCCTTCGGAGGGCGAGATGAACAGCGAAAAAAATTGGAAATGGAAGGGATAACGTGCTCAGTTCAGGGAACGGTTAATCTCAAAGAGTATCTATGGAATCCCTTACCGTAGTGCGAAATTATTCTACACTTCTATGTAGAAGTGTAGAATCGTATATATGAACAAAGGTAGACTTATTTGTGTGATGGCCTCATTTATTGGATAATTGAATAATTATTCCGGGGACTAGCTCAGTTGGTAGAGCGCACGGTTTGGGACCGTGAGGTCGGGAGTTCGAGCCTCCCGTCCCCGACCAATGAAAAAATTTTATATTCTGCTTGGAATTGTTGCCATAGGCTTATTCGCTGTTTGGTATTACGGGAGACACCCGCTGCAGACGACTGTAACGATCCGTGGAACAACGTATGCTGTAGATGTTGCAGTCACCCCGAAGGAAAAAGAAATCGGTCTGGGGTTTCGCGATTCGCTCGAACAAGACCGCGGAATGCTGTTTGTATTTGATACGAAAGCGCTTCATCCGTTTTGGATGCGCAATATGCGCTTCCCAATCGACATCCTCTGGATCGATGACCGTACGATTGTCGATATTTCCAAACATGTCCCGCCGTCGGATAAACCGGTCGGACAACTACCCATTTATCACCCTGCTAAGCCGGTAGATAAAGTGCTGGAACTTGCGGCAGGTCAGGCGGACGTACACGGAATTGCCGTCGGGGATATGGTTATAATTAAAAATTAACGCTAGCCCACCACATTTTTCCATTCGCCTTACCTACTACTCGTAGCGCGGCTCATGGAGCGATGTATGGTGGGCATTGTCATTTCTAAACTCTCCGCCAGTAGCGGATCGTAAAGAAATGTCAATGCGCTCCCAGAGGGCATCGCACCTTCATCGCCTCTTTAGAAGAGAGGTGCTCTATACGTTGAGCTATGGGAGCTTCCAACAAATGCAAAATATTTTGAGCTGGAAACCGTACTTTGCTCGAACCTACAGGCTTCAATTACTCCTGATTTGATTTTACAACTTAATGCTCTAAAGAGCCAAATAGGTATTAAAAGTTCTCAATCTCTAAAGCCAACCCAATCCTCTGAATAATTTTTCAGATGGGGGAGTGTGCTTGTAATTCTTGAGATCCATCATAGACACCCACTTATACTCCTTTAGGTCATCATTCAAAGATACCTGCATATCATCTGCGTTGTGCTTCAAACTAACTTGGTAAACATTGAAAGACATCTTTACAAGCCATTTTTCTCCTGTGCCCTTATCAGTCTTAACCGCTTCACCTGTATCAGAATCGGAAATAAGTTTCATTAAATCTGTAGTTATGCTCAAACCCACTTCTTCTTTAATTTCTCGTGCTAAAGCTGTCTCATTATCTTCTCCTTCATCAACCCCGCCTCCTGGGATATGCCAGCAATTGGGATAAACACCACCTTCGCGAACTTTGCCAAGAAGAATTTTTTTGTCCTTAGAAATTAAAACAGCTGAGACAATTGTTCTATTTTTCTGTTTCATATGTCATTAATTATACTTTTCTGGTAACTTTCTGTTTATTTCAGTCACCTTTGGAGCTGTTCAAAGTATTCTTTTAGTTTTCTTCTTCCAGCTCCACTCTTCCACCAAATTTCTCGTTTTTTAGCTTCCGCACTTTTTTCAAATTCCTCAGTAAACAATAATCTGAACGGTGAACGATATTTTGTTGATTTTGATCTTCCTGAATTGTGTTGTTTAAACCGTCTCTCAAAATTATCAGTAATACCTACATAAGTTTTAAAATCTTTTAAACTCTGTAAAACATAAACAGTAAACATTTTTATTAGGAGCGGGCCGCCCTTCGGGCGAGCCTCGCTCAAGTTCGCCCTTGGCGACTTGAGCGGGTGAAGGGAATCGAACCCTCGTACCGAGTTTGGAAAACTCGTATTCTACCATTGAATTACACCCGCATACTCATATCTTTCACTGTCTATTGTATCAAAACTGTGCGCAAAAGTTGACAAGAGGTATAAATATCATCATAACTGATTATGTGGGAAATAATACAATGAGAAATAAGAAGTATCTTAAATCTAAAAAGAAGTTTACCGTTGCCCTTCTTTACCATTACGTTCCGGAAACGATTACGGATAAATATTTTAGCCGAGAGCATGCGCTCGTCGATAACCAAACGGACGATATCGTTAAATACATGAAGCGACTGTTTGCCAAGCGGGGCTATGCAGTTCAGGTGATCAAGGTAGAACCGGATGACCTCTCAGCCCTCAAACATCTCAAAGCGGATTTCGTCTTTAATCTTGTGGATAGTAAAAAAATGGAATTAGAAATCGCGAGAATCCTCGGCCGACTCAATATTCCATACTCAGGCTCCTCATTCCAGGCGATACAAACGACAAATAATAAACTGAAAACAAAAAAAGTGTTTCAAAAAAACAGTCTCCCCACGCCGCGCTATTCCATTATCCGACTCAACGACCGCATACACCGGTCACTCCTTCCGGGGAAATTTCCTATCATTCTCAAACCAGCATTTGAGCACTGCAGTATAGGTATCACCGATAGTTCAATTGCGACGACCTATGAAAAATTTAAAGATATCGTGCGTTCGCTCCGGAGAAAACATCATCAGACCATACTCGCGGAAGAATTTATTGCGGGTCGGGAGTTGCAGGTCACGGTCTTAGAAACCCCTGCAAAAACGTATGCACTGCCCATCGCGGAAATTGCATTCAAAGGGAAGATTAAAAACAAATGGAATATCTACGGCTTTGACGAAAAATGGAGTAAAAATTTAGCGGTGTATAAAAGTTGCCACTTTATTGCCCCGCCCAAAGCCCTAAGAAATGATATTGATGGTAGTATCCGAAAAGATGCCATCCGTGCATTTTACGCCCTGGGACTACGGGACTATGCACGGTTTGACTTGCGATACAATCCCAAGATCCATCAATGGTATTTTCTGGAAGCTAATGCAAACGCCGGGTTCGACCCGGATCCAAGAGATGCGATGACAGCGTCTATCAAAGCCCATGGCATGACGCTGGACGACTTTGTCCTTCAGATCGTACGTAACTCCATCCACTAATCTTCGGTCTGATATAATACGCATACGCCGATGTGGTGAAACTGGTATACACGCTAGCTTCAGGAGCTAGTGACCTTCAACAAGTCGTGGGAGTTCGAGTCTCCCCATCGGCACTTAACACCTAATATAGCTAAATAGTTTGAGAAACGGTAAAATAGAGCATTAAGTAAGAATGCTGTCGCGAAGACAGATTCCGAACCCGTCGCGAGCGTGCCAACGAAATTGAATAGCTCGCGACACATATGAAGGAAGGATCGTTGGGAAGGAAACCAAGGGTTTCCGTCCCAGAGGCGGACGTGGCGGAATTGGTATACGCGTACGCTTGAGGTG
>CAZLDC010000048.1:0-770 GCA_964558385.1 uncultured Gammaproteobacteria bacterium | reverse complement strand
CGAAAGGGGTGGAGGTTCAAGTCCTCTCGTCCGCACAGGTAATAGGTGGCGATATTGTTCAAGGTTGAAAGCAGATTATAAAATCGTCGCATACGTGTGACGCAACATAGGGAAGATCGTTGGGAAGAAACCGGTAGGTTTCGTCCCAGAAGCGGACGATTAGCTCAGCTGGTTAGAGCGCTTCTTTTACACAGAAGAGGTCGGGGGTTCGATCCCTCCATCGTCCACTACGATCAGCTCGAGCCACAAGCCGAGATAGCCAAGGTAGTCAAGGCGCCTGTCTGAAAAACAGGTTATCTGGGTGCAACTCCTAGTCTCGGCACCATAGTAGTACGATATTTGATTAAATGATTTGACTATATGAGGATCAGTCAAGAGAGAAAATTCTATTTATCCTTGGCAGTTTTTGCATTTGGAGTATCGCCTTTGTGTGGTTGGGTTGCCACTCAAATTAATTGGGGTGAAAAAAGCGCGAGCCCGGCTGATAATAAGCCCTTGGCATGTCCATCAAGTTTTATTTCGGTCGAATCTATTGACGGTGTACCTGCTTGTGTAAGTCCATCTGGAGGTATTATCTATACTAGAAAATAATGTTATCGTTATTGGTGTTATTTTTTTCGCGGCGGTAATTCATCGGTAGAATGTTTCCTTGCCAAGGAAAATGTAGCGGGTTCAATTCCCGTCCGCCGCTCAAAAATCGAAATCATTTGAAACTACAACGCGGGTCAATAGCGGGTTTCCCGCTTAGCGGGATTATCTGGCAGTATTTG
>CAZLDC010000047.1:1405-7028 GCA_964558385.1 uncultured Gammaproteobacteria bacterium | reverse complement strand
CACGGTTCTATTCCCAATGGTATCTCTGCTTCTTCGCGCAACTTCTCCCAGGCGCGCATAAATTCAGCCGCTTTTTCTCGATTGCGGCACGCATCCCGATACGCATAACTTTCATAGAGAACAAGGTCAGAAGGAGGGGAAAGACTTATGTTCCTGGCTTTGGCAAATGCCGCAATTGCCGCGTCACAGTTGCCTTCAAACAACTCGACGAGCCCGAGGTAGGTATATCCGTCCTGCTCTTCTATGTCACTGCCATAAGCGATTGCATCCAAAAAGTACCGCTTCGCGTCGCGTGTATTTCCGCCGCGCAGGAGTGTTTTCCCTGCCGATATTTTTCGATCTGCATAGACACTGAGCACATCCGATATCATGAGGTGACGGTACCGCGACAGTATTCCCTGACGCGGATCGTGATACGAGCCCCAGAGCGCATCGTTCTCGTCTAGAAACGCCGCGACCGTCGGAAGCTTATCCTTTGGTGTGAGTCGGTAGAGGAGTCCCTGCTGCACCCAAAACCACCCGTCATCCAGGGGAATGGTCGTATTGCTATAGATAGGAACGCGGTCCCGGTTACTGCGCAACAACATACGGGCAAATTCAGCAGGATTTGTCCTGTCCAACACGAGCCCGGGGAAGCGAGCCTTAAGCGTTTCCGGATAATCCCCGCTCCAGAGCCTGTTGGTGTGAATAAGCATGATGTCCGGCCGGAACAGGAGGCTGTAGCGCACATACTGGCTCACAAAAAGCGGTGTATCGCGGCTGACGAGAAGGACCGAGTCTTTCGGAAGTGTCATGAGCATGTCTTGCCCGAGATGATCGGCTGTTTTATCCGAGGCTAATCCCCAAAATCGCCATAGCGTCATCGAAAGCATGCTCACAGGGATAGCAAACATCACCATCACCGTCCCCAGTCTGATAAGGCTGTGTCTTTTCAGACTAAACTGGAAAACCGGTGATGCGCCAATGCCCATGAGTACCCCGAGAAGTGTATAGGACGGCAGAAGGAACCGCTCATACGTCCCCAGGCTAAACCGGTTCATGAGGGGAAAGCTCGCATAAAAGAAAAACCCCGGTCCTAAAAACGCTATGGCAAGAAAAAACAACCAGAATACCTTCCGCTTCTGCCTCCACAGTTGAATAAATCCCAACACAGCAAGCAATATCCCTACCCACGTTACATCCATGAGCAAAAATTGTCCGTATGCTTTCACCTGCAGGAGCCGGTGAATAGGCAACGCTCCGTAAAATCCATTCGCCACAAATGACCCGTAATCCTGACGCGTCAAAAGCCGCACGAACCCCCCGAGATCTACCGCACGGTCCCAGTTGATGATCGCGGACCCCCGCGCGGCAAAAGGAATATAGAGATACGGCAGGAGTCCAAGGAGAAAGACAAAAATAATGATATAACGATTATAAATTTTATAATTTTTATAATTGTTATACAACCATAACAGTATCCCCGGCACGAGAAACAACATCACATGATGATGCGTGAGCGATAAACCGAAGGTCAATGAAAAAAGATAGAGATAGCGGCGATCCTTCGTCTCGCCCCAAAGGATCAAAAGATACACGATGATCACAATAAACAAATCAAACAAGGCAAAGACCTCCGGCGTCACGCTATAGAGAAAAAACAGATAGTTTCCCACGAGCATCACTGCTGCAAAAGTGCCGGCCAGAGCACTCTTCGTGAGCCGCAGTATCAAGAGGTACACGATGACGATGGTGATTGCATGAGGGACAGAGGACAATAGCGCCGCCCGCCAGGCTGGTGTCGCAATGGGCAGCCTGGTCGCGAGCCAAACGAGCCAGGTGTAAAGGGGATAGCCGGGAGGGTGGGGGACGCCGAACTCAAAGGCTGCCGTCACGAGGTCTCCGCTGTCGCCGCCGAATATGCCGGAGGCCTGATAGAATAGAAAGAGAAGAAAACTGCCAATGCCTAAACACAGCGCAATCCACCAACGCTTAACGTTCATGGGACCCATTGTATCATGAGTAATAGGGAAGGTTACTGGACGCAGTAGTAGCAGTCCGTACCTGCGGTGCCAGACGTTTGGGATTTGCAGGTAGTGGCGGACGTTTGGCCATCAGAGGCAAATATCGTAACAGGGTCTTCCTGAAATGATTTCGATTCCGGCTTGAAGCATGAAGCAATATGCTCTGAGCTCGTCGATGTTATAAATATTTTTGCTAAATTTCCTGTTCCGGCAAGATCGATAAACCTGTTTTTGAGTTCTCCGGCGTTGATGAGATCTGTCACTTCACTTCCCATAGAATTGACGGATTTGGCCGTAAACGTCGTTCCCGTGCCCCACATGAAATTTCCTTTGGTAGCGTACGCACGAAGATTTGCGTTATAAAACTCAGCCGTCGTGTTGCGCAGAGAGGTGTCGCGGCCTTTTTTGAGTTGTTCAAACGGATCGATGGTGGCAAGAAGTCCAACAGCAAGCGATCCGAGAAGCGCAATAACGATAAGAAGCTCAATGAGGGTAAATCCTTTTTGTGTGTTCATAATAAATACCTCTCTATCTGGTGTATCATCCCCAAATCCGCGTGTCAATAGGTCACTTAAACTGACTCGTCAAATTGTAGATGGGGGTGATGACGGAAATAACGATAAACCCAACCCCCACTCCCAAAACAATCATGATGATCGGCTCAATGGCGGTTGTCAGACCGCGGACAAGATGCTCTGATTCGCTTTCAAAGTAGCGGGATAGCTTGACGAGTGTATCGTCGAGCTTCCCGGTTTCCTCGCCGACTTTCATCATCTGGGACACAATCGGCGGAAATACATCGTACTGGGCGAACGTCTCGCCGAGAGGAAATCCTTTTTCTACTTTTTTGCCGATTTCATCTATTGCGTTCCTATAGAGGACATTACCCAGAGAATCCCGCAGTGTTTGGAGCCCCTGCAGGATATGAATACCGGCGCTGATAAGCATAGCCAAGGTGCGGGTGAATTCGACCAGGAGTACTTTTTTGGTAAGATCACCAAACAGAGGAATTTTGAGAGTAATACTATCAACCATCAGCTCTCCGATCGGTGTTTTTTTCCATTTGCCGTAGGCCACAACGAGCCCGACCATACCGGCGATCATGAGCCACCAAAATTGCACAAAAAAATTGGAAGCACTGATGAGAAGCTTTGTCGACAGAGGTAGATCGATGCCGAAATCTTTATAAAGATCCGTGAGCTTGGGGATGACGACGGTCATCATGACCATGACGACCGCGACCATCCCGATGACGATGATGACGGGGTAGACCATCGCTCCTTTTATTTTACTGCGAAATTCAGCCTGACTCTCCAGCGTATCGGCAAGCCGTGTGAGGACTTTATCAAGCGTCCCGGATGATTCACCGGCCCGGACAAGGGCAATATAGATCGGACTAAACACATTGGGGTACTTAGCGAGAGAATCGCCCAAATTCCCACCGCCCACGATCTGATGTTCTACATCCGCGATCAGCCGTACGAATGCAGGATTGGTCGCCTGGGTCCGCAGTATCGTGAGGGCATCCGGCAGCGAGAGTCCGGCGACGATCATGGTGGCAAGTTGCCTCGTAAAATTGACGACATCCCCGAATCCGACTTTTTTAAAGCGTGCGAGCAAATCGAAAATCCCTGAATCCTTATGCGTCTCTTTGATGGAAACGACAAACAACTCGCGACTGCGCAGGAGCTTTACGGCAGCCTGTATATTGGGGCCTTCCACGAGCCCCCGGACTTCTTTGCCGTCTTTATCGCTTGCTTTGTAGTTGAAAAAAGCCACAAATGAATTCAAACTTCAAAATGTAAACTTTAAACTGACTGACAAGTTTGAATTTTAAAGTTTTAAGTTTAAATTGAAATGTCAAACTCCTTTAAGTAGTCTATTCATGTCTTCCGGACGCAGAGCATAGGAGACGGCCGTTTCGACGGAAATCTTATTTTCCTTCACGGCTTTGGCAAGCGCCGTCTCGAGAAGCATCATCCCAAGCTCGCCGGACGTCTGGATGATGTTGTCCACCAGATGCGACTTGCCTTCGCGGATCGTCGTTTTGACGGCAGGACTTGCGGTAAGCACTTCCGCGACTGCGACGCGACCTCCGGCGGCAGCAGGGACCAAGCGCTGGGCGAGGATTCCCTCAAGAACCGAAGAAAGCTGGAGCCGGACCTGGGGCTGCTGATTTTCCGGAAAGACGTCCACGATGCGGTCGATGGATTGGGCTGCAGAATTGGTGTGAAGTGTGGCGAATACCAAATGCCCGGTTTCGGCAACGGTGAGGGCAGCCTGGATCGTTTCAAAATCTCGCATTTCTCCCACAAGCACGATATCCGGATCTTCCCGCAAGACGCTCCTGAGCGCAACATTCCAAGAATGCGTATCCGTATGCATCTCCCGCTGAGAGATGATGGAGAGTCCTTTAGGATAGATATACTCAATCGGATCTTCGATAGTCACGATGTGATGGCTGGATTTGAGATTAATCGTATTGATCATGGAGGCCAAGGTCGTCGATTTTCCGTGACCCGTGGGACCGGTAACGAGCACCAGTCCCTGGCGGAGTTTGACGAATTCATGGCATATTGAGGGAAGTCCGAGTTCATCAATGGTTTTAATTTTTGCGGGTATTAACCGGAATGTAGCGGCAACCGTACCTTTCTGGGTGTATATGTTTGCCCGAAACCGTCCCGCGGGAGAAGCCACGGAAAAATCCAGTTCCCGGTTGGCGCTAAATAGTTCTTTGTGTTCCGGCGAAAAAACGCTTTGCGCAAGCGCTTCCGTATCCTGAGGGGCAAGCACATTGGTCCCCTCAATCACTTGCAACTTGCCGTGTACCCGCAACATCGGAGGAAAACCAACGACCAGATGGAGGTCGCTTGCTTCCAGCCGTGCGGCTTCAGAGAATAATTGTTGGATATCCATATAAATAATGAAAACTTAAAACTTTAAAATTAAAAATTGCTAAAAAAGTTTAAAGTTAAAAGTTTAAATTTTAAAGTCTACATTAATCCTGTGCTACTCTCAGTACTTCCTCAAGCGTCGTCACCCCTTCCACTGCCTTGAGGTACCCGTCCTGTTTCATCGTGATCATGCCCTCGGATTTTGCCTGATGTTCTATCTCTGACATCGGTGCGCGCTGCAAGATGAGTTTACTAATCGCATCAGAAATCGGAAAGACCTCAAAGATACCCATGCGTCCGAGATACCCCGATCCGCCGCAGGATTGGCATGGCACGCCGTCCGTGGAGCCTGTCCCGCGATAAAGTTTGATTGGTCGGTCAGCAGGATACAGAGCTCCTAAAACACTTCTGATATCGGTGGCAATCGCCTCATCGGGGTCATACTCCTGCCGGCAGGTGGGACAGACGCGCCGGGAAATCCGCTGTCCGACGACGGCGTTGAGGGCCGATGCGACCAAAAATGGTTCAGCGCCTAAATCCAAGAGCCGTGGTACCGCACCGGCGGCGTTATTCGTGTGCAGCGTCGAGAAAACGAGATGTCCGGTAAGGGCGGCTTGAATCGCGAGATCCGTCGTTTCTGTGTCGCGGATCTCTCCGACTAGGATAATGTTGGGATCCTGCCGCAGAAATGAGCGCAACGCGGCAGAAAAGTTGAGGCCGATGTCT
>CAZLDC010000047.1:0-1395 GCA_964558385.1 uncultured Gammaproteobacteria bacterium | reverse complement strand
GCACAAAACTTGTCTGTCTAAAAGCATAAAGCACAGAAATGACCGCAACCCCGTGGCAAACGTAAGTCCAGCTGCCGCATTGATCTGCACCTGGTTGACGCCGCTAATTTCATACTCGACCGGATCCTCGAGGGTCATGATGTTGACCCGGGCATTATTGAGTTTGGCAAGCACCGCATAAAGCGTCGTCGTTTTCCCCGATCCCGTCGGACCGGTGACGAGGTTGATGCCGTGTGGCCGGGCGATCGACGTTTCTAAGTTTTTGAGCGCGAGCCCCCGCAGTCCCAATTCCTGCATGGTCGGTATGCCGCCGGATTTCTTGAGAAGCCGCATCACCACTTTTTCACCGTGTACTGTGGGCAAGGTCGACACACGCAGGTCCACTTCGTTTTCCCCCATTTTAAAGTTAAACCGACCGTCCTGCGGTACGCGCTTCTCGTCTATTTTCATATCGGAGAGTATTTTGATCCGCGACACCACTGCATCCTGGAGCCCCCGCGGGAGCGCGAGCCGCTCCTGCAGGATGCCATCGACCCGGTACCGGACCCGCGTATCTCCCATTTGCGGTTCGATGTGGATATCAGAGGCTCTGATTCTCATCGCCTGCTCCAGGATCGCCGAAACGATCTGAGCTATCGGCGCTTCCCGTATGACTTCCCCGAGTTTACCCGCCTCGTAGGTCTTCACCGCTGACCCGCTGGTTTCTTTGAGGGCTGCTGTTACGTCCGCCCCCAAATTCTGGTTATACAGCTCCTCTATATGATCCATGATGTCCTCGCGGGTCGCCATGAACGGCTTGATCGTCTGTCCGGATTTCTTTTCCAAAAACTCAAGCACCTGAAAATCCAAAGGATCCACCATGGCGATTGAGAGAATCTTGGTTTTTTCATCAAAGTGGAATGGCACCAGCACATAGCGCCGGGCAACCGGCTCGGGGATGTATCCGACGACATCCGGCGATATGGCTTTCCCTTCCAGTGCGACAAAGGGGATGTTGAGTGCTTTTGCCCGGGATTGGGTAAGGGCGAGATCCGTTACCAGTTGGCGCTTGACGAGGATTGCCTCAACCGTGGTGCCGGAATTGAGCGATTCAAGTTTGATCGCTTCTGCCTGATCCGCGCTGATATGGCCGTCAGAAGCAAGTATGGTGAGCAAATCCTGGGCAGTAGTAGACATACATCTACAATACTACAAATATACAAATCTGCAAATGACAAATCTGAAATTGAGTGAGATAATTATGTCTACATAACCATTTCATCGATTTGTAGATTTGTAAACTTGCAGATTCCTCAACATATGAACTCCTTTATCATCACCGGAGGATCGGCCCAAGCGCGAATCGAACAGATTGCCAAACTCCTCAAGGATCGTAGTGTTTCATCCCACGATGTC
>CAZLDC010000046.1:0-7052 GCA_964558385.1 uncultured Gammaproteobacteria bacterium | reverse complement strand
GCCATTGAGGTATTCAAACGTGCCGCCCTCATGGGCATTTTGCCTCCGGCAGCTGTCGCGCGTATCTTCGCACAAATTCCCGACTACCTCATCGCCCACGGAGGAGCTGATTTGGTTAGCGCGCTGATGGGAAGATATAAACGAGCATTTGATCGGTATGCGCTAACCGTAGGTCAGAAGATAGCAGAAACAAACCCGGCACTTGACGCAGTTGCCCAAGCTATCGGTGTCGGAGGTCCCGAAGATGTCGTTGCCGCGATGAAAGCGCTCGGAGCCACGATCGTAACGTATACGAGTGAGGCTGATTTACGGGCGAAGCTTGCGGCAGATGGCGTTCCCGACAGTACTATTGATCCTTTATTCCGATTGCCTCGGACAGAAATTATTCAAGAATTAGTTGTGGGGAAAACGGTGTACCTGTTAGGCGATGTACTCGCTTATCCAGAGACAATCACTCATGCGCGGAGCATATTAGAAGCCGCGGTCCACATTGCTGATGCGGATAATACTAAGCTGTCGACGATGTTGCGCGAGTTTCATGCGGCTGCTTATCTCTCCGTCGCGTTGCCGAAATTATTTCCGGATGAGATTCCCGATCAAGCCAAATTCCTATCTGATCTCTACAACTCTGCCTCCGCCTCCATTCTCGCATCCGATTTTATCCAGTATGTGAAATCTACGCAGCCCATCACTCCCGCCCAACAATCCGGCGTGGGCACGACGGTCAACGCGACCGCCCCCGCAGCGCAACCCGCTGGGGCCCGTTCTCTCCTATCATCTCTTAAATCTCTCCTAACTTCTCTTAACCCCTTCCGCTCCCGTACATCTCCCGCTTCGCCCGCCGTAAACCAACCCCTTACGCCTCCCGTAAATTCCCCTAATGCTCCCGTACCTTCTGCCGGTTCCTCCGCCCAACCGGTCCGATCGACGCAAGATATTCTTACCGCGATTAACAATATGCCCGATGACGGTACGATTCCGGATCCCGCATCCATCATGAGCACTGCGGAACGCCTGCAGGCATATCAGGAATATTCCTCTACTGATTCGGTTGTATCCGAACGGGCTAAAGCGTTACTCGGCATTGATGTAAACGCAAGATTTCTCCATGGGTTAGGACTTAAAAATCCGGTAAATCTGGTCAATGCAACACAAGCAATTATCAAGCAGATAGACGCAGAAGACGCCATCATTGCCTATGAAGCTGCGGTATTGGCAGGAGAGACCGGACAAGCTATTTTAGGAAAAAGAGGCGCAGCTGAAGCCGCAATCAAATCTTTCATCATGGATACATCTCCGGAAATGAAAAACGTCCCGCCAGGTGTAATCAAGCTTTTTCTCATGAGCAATTATTATCGGGGCATACTTGAGCGTACCAGTGTCGTCGTCGTTTCCTCGCTTTCAACCCCTACGTCTCCCGTAACTTCCCGTACCGCTCCCGCTTCGCCGACTGTCTCAACCCCTACCACTCCCGTAGGTTCTCCCGTAACCTCTCCCGTAGGTTCCCGTACGTCTCCCGTAAGCTCTCCCGTAGCTCCCTCAATCGCAAACACTCGTCACGTGGACAGGTCGACGGATGGCAACTGGATGGTCAAAACATGGCAGGTGATCGGATCCCTCCTCATGCCAAGTTTGTCCGACACTGGGATTCCTATTCCGTTTATCCAAAATCCCAATACTTCTCCCTCTGTCATTGCCGCAACATGGACGGGAATAGGGATTCGTTACATCGGGCCCATCGTTCTTTCCGGATTTACTCCTCCCGGATATATCTTAAGCGGCGTGATTGCCGCAGTTGATGCCGGACGCACAGTCATTGATATCGCAGCACGGGCGATAGTCAAGGTTCCATTTTTCCGTGACGTCATTCTTATGAATTTTGATGCCGTCGATCGATGGATGCAAAAGGATACCACCGGGACTCCGTGGCAGACGCTTAAAAATATCCTTGCCGGCAGCCGTGAAGGATTTCTTCCGAGCGTCGTCAACGCGACACCGTTGGCTGTGGGCGATCCCAACTGGAATCCGCTTGGGGCACACCTGCAAACAGTATCGTACATAGGCACCCGATCTATTCCGATTATCGGGACAGCGCTACAAGTGTGGGACGGGTATCGCATTACGCGTCATTACATCGAACAGGTCACCGGCGTTACCTCGCCGCTATTGGATGCCGGATACGAGAAGCCGGATTACTGGACGACGGTGGGCAACTCATTATGGATTATTCCTAACTGGATTGTGCACGCCACACCCAGGAATAATTTCCTGGTGTGGGCGGGAACACGCGTGGGAGCAGCGCTGATGGTTGGCGCGGCAGCAGCCGTGATCGGAGCGGCGCTCAGTCCCGTCATCGTCTCGGTTGTGACGCTCATGGCAATCGTTCCTGTTGTTGGTCCGGTTCTGGGAAGCATTACTGCCGGAGGAGTTATCTTCATGGCAACTATGGGCAATCCACTTTGGCATTTTGATATCCATCGGTTTAACTATGAAGGCGGGTGGCGTATGGCAGCAAGCGGTGGAGTCAATCCACTCAAATGGACCTGGCTCAAGCCCGGCCCCGACCCGGTGGAACTCAAAGCCATTGAGGACGCAAAGAAGGCCCCTGCCCCCTCCTCACAACCTGTCCCCGCCGCGCTTGCTCCTATGACGCTTGATGAAGCAAAAAAAATTATTGACCGGATTTATACCATGAACGCCGGCATTTTGGGAGCATCAAATACCCCAGCGGTCCGGGCACGGAAGATGGTAGATGCGCTCATAAGGGAGATTCCACAATTGACGAGTGATACTCCTCTATTGACCCAAGCAATTACTTATGTCCAGTCGCTTTCGCCGAATGGCAAAACTGATTTAGGAGAAGTAGACCGCATGCTCTCCGGCTATATGCCTGCCCAACCAGCTCAATCCGCCACTTTACAACCCGTCCCCACCCCTTCCGTCTTTGACATGAACGAAGGGGTGACCGCTGATTCCTACCAATCATTTATCAGTGATATGCAAGAAGCGCAAGATGATCTGCAAAGCCGGAAGTTCACGATGGATCCCTACATGTTTGCCCGGGCGCTTCAAAATACTCGCGGCTACCAAGATGTGCCGTTGGCTCTTCTGCGGATGTATGGAAACAACGAAATAGACGCAGGTCGCTTCATGGTCGAAGCGCTCAAACACCTGCTTCGCGATTATTATGGGCGGGTTAGTAGTCAAGGTTTGACGGATATCCTTCCTCCGGAAGCAGTGCTACGTCTGCAAAGCGCGCCATATATGACACATCTACCTGAAAGTTGGACGGAGTTTATTCCCCTTGCCGCCAATGAATTCCTGCTCGAGCAGGCAGCACTTAACGCGCTCTGGCCTTCTATCGAAGCGAACGATACACTCCGTAGGGCGTTATATGGAGCAAAGGAAAACAGGTACGGCTACATCCCTAACGCGAGACTTGAGGGTGCAGAACAAGTCAGTGGTCTCTCGGGTGATGACCAAAAGCGGATACTGGTATTGCGTTTTGCACGAGACAATGACGTTCAGTTTGGTCCGGATAGGGAACGTCTTTTGACGCGGCTCCTCGGGGATTTTGCCGGCACGCTCGCACCCAAAGCCCCCGCCGCGGACGCCACGGCCGTGCCCGCCGCTGTTTCTATTCCTTCAACTCCTTCTGATACTTCTGTTCCTTCTGCTGTTTCTCAACCAGCCACTTCCGCTCCTGCCGCCCCCGCCAATGCATTATTTAATGTCCCGAATCTCCCCAATTCCTCCAATCTCACCAATCTTCCCGTAGCTCCTTATGTCATCACTCCCGATGCCGTGACTCCGCAAACGACAACAGGCGACGGCGGTACGGTGTATGTCATGAGCGACGATTCCACCACATCGCTTGATACGTCACTATTAACGTCTCCTAATCTTCTCCTAACATCTCCTGGGGATTCGGCGCCTTCGACAGGACAAGATCAAACGGCGAACGTTTCATCCCTTACATCTCCCGTTTCGCCCGCCATAGTTCCTACGCAGGCGGGTATTTCTCCCGTCGATCAGTTTCAGGAGATGATCAAATACTTTCGAGACGCTGATCTTTTGAAAGCGCTTGGGGAGAAGAATTTGGGTGATTGTAGCGACTGCAACGCATTAATTGGTCTGTTGACGGAACAATTTGAGGATTACTACACCTCCTTGGCCAACCATCAGGACGGAGAAGCTGCCGCCAAACTTGCAGCGATTGAAGCCGAACTTGCCAAGCATTTTCCGGAAAAAGAAGTACCAAAATTTGGCTGGATTGATGCGCTGTTGAAGGGATTCAAAGACTTGGATCCGAGGGTACTGATGGATCTCATTTCAAGATGGCTTAATCTGAGTCCGGATAAACCCTCTGATGCCCAAAAGCAGAAGAACTGGCTCGTCTACTTTGCGACCCGGGCCTGGATCGAGCACGCCCGGGCCTCCGCACCAGGGGTAACGGACGCCGCCAAAAAGCAGGCCGACGATGCACGAATATCATTCGCCACCAACTTCCACGTCTGGCGCGGCATCCTCCAGGTGGATGGCACCATTACGGAGGAAGAATCCGGTACATTAGACACGCAATTCAAAGCCTTCCTCAACGGCCTCAAAGCCCTCGATGACGCCGCTCTTCGGCCGCCGGAGCTTCCGAGCAAAGGAGGCGTTCAGTCGCCGAAGCCACCCACCGACCCCCTCTCTCGCGATCTCCAGGCCGTCATGGATATGCAAACAATTATTACAGGGATACTTGAACGAAAAAAACCACTAGACGAAGCAAATACACATCTTGATTCAGTCGCTAAGAGATGGAGAGACGCGCAAGATGCTGTCTTAGAATATCGACATACACACCGTTCCATTGGATTGGAAGATGCGACGCTTCGGGATCTCGTCGAAAAGGAAAAAGCTGCATTTGATGCTAACATACAGGCTATTCTTTCCTATGCACCAAACTTCTTTGAGAATTATCAGGTGACTGCAGCTGAATTAGAGAGTGTTACAAAGGCGCTCCGTGAGATACCGAATGAAGCGTTAACTGACAGAGAAGCAGACATACTATTAGATTCAAAAAATTATCAATCATCCGATGGACTGAAGAATATATTATCTACGCTTGACGGTGCTCTCCTTCGCATCATGACACCCCCAGCTCCCACCCAGCCCGATTTCCTCCCCTTCGCCGGGGCCATCCACGCCGCCCTGCCGGAGCAGTTGAGAGCCGCTATTACCCAAGAAGCCATTGCATCCCTCCTGCCCGGAATATTCCCCGTTGGATCTGCTGTCGATGACATCAATACGGTTCTTCGGGAGTGGCAGGGCGCTCTTATACCGCAAAGAATCGGTGCTTTTTTCAATCTATTAGGAGATGCGGGTAACGATGCGTCAACGATGATAAGTTTGGGTTTGCAGACAGCTGTGAGTAATCAAACAGATCCTATTGGAGCTCTGCAGCATTTGTTGAATACCTATCGCTCGGCGCTGAATCAATCATGGGGGACGATTCCAAATACAGTAGAACTATTTATGGATCAAAAGAAGGACCTTCTGGAATCTTCCGGTGCCACACCATTTGCCGATGTCCTCTACCGGCAGCTCCGGAGGGAAAAAGATCAGGAAATGAAGCAGATAAAAGGATTACGTCTTCAAACAAAAAATTATGATGCATTTTATTCAGCAGCAATTCGTAATGCAAGTGTCGGGTATTCCGACACAGTGGCGAGAAACGACCGTATCAATCATGTAAAAAGCGCTATTGTTCGTGCGGTAAGAGATACCTGGAGTTTCATGCGTCTAAGTGAAGAAGAAATCTGGGAGCATGGCAACTTGTTTATTCTTTCAATTTCTATTGAGAGAGCAGCCTTTCAAAAAGCAGGATTATCCGATGTATTAAAAATAGATATTCAGTCGCTCCACGATGCACAGACGGGCGGGAAGATTGCCAAAACCACGGGCGATTTGGTTGCGGACAAATTGAGAACTAAGTACGACGAGCTAACCAGCCAGAGACAATCCTCATCGACCAAGCTTGACAACCCACTCTACATATTCGATCTCCATCGCATTGCCCTCGCGTGGGTACAAAATACTGCCGGTCAAATAGATGTCCCGGCTATGCAAACTGCACTCACGAGATCGGTCGATAATGCAGCCTATTATGCAGACCAAAATGTCCGGAGGATTTTGATAACTTCCCAGGGTGATACGCCGGAAAAATTTGAACATGATTTGAGAAACGAGCTTGAGAATTTGTTATTTGACCCGGATGCCGTATTTGCGTTACTCGGACGGGATGATGGCTTGTCTGGTCGTGAGTTGATCATAGCGATGCAGAAGAATCCAGCCGAATATATTAAGCATTTCTCGCGCATTCTTAGAGACATGCAGAATGTTGCATATGGGGTTATCGCAGAAGCTATTAATGTTTCGCCTTCCTCCATCCAACCCGCCTCCTCCACCCGCGCCAAACTCGCCGCGGCAATTGAGGCGTATGCCAACCAGCAATCCGGCCTCCCGTACCCGGGTTACAAACCGCTGGATTCCGTGGAAGCCAACCTCTCCCATTTCCTTGACTTTTTGACGACCAACAAGCTATTCACACCACCCGTTGAGCCGATTAACGTTGGTGTCACTCCTGTAAAAATGAGTAATAAAGACGCCACAGTTTATATTAATCGAATGAAAAAAGGATTAGTAGAAAAAAGTGGGCCTATATGGTATGAACCGAGGATGGCTGCTTCTGATGAACCTGATGGACTCGGTGTAGAACAGCGGCTTTTAGCGACAAAATCACTTATTGATCATCTCGATACACTACAAAACGCATCCAATGTGCCGTTAGACCATACGCAGGTTTTTCAAGAGGCTCTTAAGGATACATCATCGACGCTTCGTCCTGATTTCACATCTGACGCACCGAATAGTGTCAATGCCTTGTATTATGGGTATGCCTCGCAGGATGCATTCGTCGGATCTGGAGAAATTGCCTATTTTTTTGTTCGCGAAGAAGATATTCAAAAGAGTTTTTTGAATACAATACTTCGTTCCACATCTCAAAA
>CAZLDC010000045.1:4268-7212 GCA_964558385.1 uncultured Gammaproteobacteria bacterium | reverse complement strand
CAGAGGCTTTCTTGGAGGAGCGCTCCGCCTGTGCGTCGGATATATTCGCGCAGTGTGTCCCGGCTACGATTATTACGATTGGAAATGTCGTAGGATATGAGATAGATATGTCCGTCCCACGGACGATTTTCTTTGTAGGTAGGCACGATTTCCTCGATCCGTTTGAGCCCAGCTTTGGTGATGGCAAACTCTATGGATGAGTGTTTTCTCGTTCGTGTGATGAGTCCTTTTTGAGAGAGGAGGGAGAGTGTTTTTTTGATGGTTTGGTAGTTGACCGTATCGAGCATCCGGTGAGCATCATCGACGGCCCGGTCGGCATCATACATGGTCCGCACTGTCGATACACATACGAGATTGTAAAGGGTGAGAAGAAGGAAATCTGTAAGTGTTCCGACGACTCCGTCAGTGACTGTTCCGATCACCGCCGAGATCTTTGTGTTTCTCATACTTTGACTTTACCAGACACGCACGTGCTAGGCAACTAAAGCATAATTGACACAGATTTTCAATGGATTTATGGGTTGTGGCGGAATTTCTGTAGGGAAGCGATGAGGAGTACTCCTATCGCGAAAAACTCCAGGGTTAGAAGCATTACTTTGAGTCGGCTCGGTTCATAAGAAAACACCACATCATGGGTTCCTGCGGGTACGGACACCGCCAAGTAAAAGGGGAAGACGGTGAATGGTTCGACAAGCTCACCATCAATCGTCGCCCGCCAATTGGGGTGGAACGATTGTTTGAGTACGACGATGCATTCGGTGCAATGCTCCGGTACATCAACCGTTGTCGTGAAGATCATATCCCCATCATTAGTTTCTCGCTTTATTACAATACTTGTCTCTTGTCTCTTGTTGCTTGTATCCATATAAACCGGCGGTTCGGCAAAGAGATTGTGTTTGGATCCGTTGGGAGTGAGATAGGTCACTTCATCCAGCATTTTAAAGTTAGGCAGGCCCGTAGGGCGGGGATAGTCTTTGGCAAACGTCAGTTCAGGGTATAAGCCTTTCTCGTGGGCATCGGATTGGATCCAAAACCGCACCACATTGCCGTACGAGCGTTTGTCCGTTGCGACAACCGCCGGCCGCACACCGGTTGTGAAGTATCCGACCGATTTCTGACGGGTCCCCGCCTTCGCCAAGGCTTCGGCGGGCAGGCTGCCGCGTACTTCCTTCCCGTCGGTGCTCGCATTCCGCTCGGCTTGCTCCATTGATGGTTTCAAAGAGGAAAGCTGCGCGTCGCGCGGGATCCCTCCCGCCGCGCCACCCGTCAGATCAATTTCGTAAAGTTTCCAGGTTTTTGTTTCTATGATAAGCTTCCAAAACTTCTTCGCTTCCTGTTTTGGGGGAGCGGCCACGTAGCGGATGCCAAACAGGTCGTAGTCCCGGGCTTTATCTTCATTAAAATACTGCTCTACATCAGAGTTGGGGGACCACGTCTCGGGAAGCCACAGCACCGTCGGTAAGCCGTAGGTCGACAGCTGCATATAGTACGGGGTTTCCGCAACCCGAAAGTCTTTGCCCCACCAGCCGCCCCGTCCAGCGAAGACCCTACCGGGAGGCAGTGATCTCAACGTTGTAAATAGCGCCTGTTCGTCGTCTTTTACCTTTTCATAGTTATCCCGGGCCTGCAGGATCAGCCGGTCGTTATGTTTGGCATACTCGATGGTTTGTTTGTAAATCGGCGGTAGCATGAGACCCATAACCCCCATAAGACCCACGAGACTCATGATACGGACCGGTAAGCGGATCATTTTTCCTGACACATGACGCATGACGCTTGATACGACTTCATGAATCCCAATCGGCACGAGAAACAGTCCCGCTACATGGACTCCCACGATAAACCGGGAAAGATGAAACTCCTTCATGCCGGGGATGAGGTCGATGAGCCCACCCCACGTCCCGCGCCCGAAATACATGAGGAGCCAGAAGAGAAAGAGGAGGGAAAAAGAGAAGTACGAATTATGAATCACGAATAACGAATCAGATTGGAGTTGATAATTATGGTTGTTTTTTCCTAATTCCTGATTCGATATTCCTGATTCGATTTTTTTCGGCCATGCCGCCGCGATGAGTCCCACGATCACGAGCGCCGTCATCCATGGCCCCCGTCCCCAGTCAAACAAGTCTCCGTTAAAAAGCCTTGTGATGGTTTCTTTAGCGCCGTAGGAGGCAAATTTCCACGGCGGGTCCCAGAAAGAGATGTTGTGGTAGTTGTCCGCGAGGAATATCGGGACGATCCAGTAGCTCAAAAAGAATATCACGGTACCGGAGAGAAGGAGCAATTTCGTTAGTTCGTTTTTCGTTACTTCGAAGATGTCTAAAGGATGTTGTGCGTTGAGAAGCATGAGCATCGGCCGGGCAAATGCCAAAGGGACAAGCGAAAGCATCGCCATGATTCCCAGTCCCAAGTGCCCCATGGCAGTGGTAGTGAGGAAGAAGACAGACGGTAATAAGTGACATGAGACATGAGACATGGAATTCAACAAACTATGCGGTTTTACTTGTCTCATGTCTCTTGTCTCGTGTCTCTCAAAAAATCTCCAACTCCACGCTATCGCCAACGGCATCCACACCATGCCAAATAATTGACTGGAGAGTCCATATCCCCGCCAGAGAAATGATGGGGGATCCAGGCCGTAGAGCCCGTCGGTCGAGAAATGACTTGCGAGAATCGCGCCAATTCCCGCGATGAGCCATGGGAGCTTGATCACCCGCAACGCAAGGAAAACGGTTAAAGGAAAAAGGGAAAGAAGAAGGTTGATGACCCAGTGATAGTATTGAAATAAACTAATTTGAAATTTTAAATTTAAAATTTTCATTAAAAATTGAAAATTAAAAATTGAAAATTGGGAAATGAACGTCAAAAAACGATAGGAGGCTACTATCACTATTTGAGGAGCATGACTATAGTAGAACGGCAAGTTATATCCCTCCGCCCAGTT
>CAZLDC010000045.1:0-4258 GCA_964558385.1 uncultured Gammaproteobacteria bacterium | reverse complement strand
CGCGTACTGGAATGCATTGTCGTTGGGATCCGTCGTGGCCGTGGGTTCGAGCCGGTACAGCCACAGGTTGAAACCAATGGCGAATAACATCATGCTTACCGAGATAAGCTTTTCTAAACGGTGACGGTGTGTAATTTCCATAGGCTTAATATACAAATCTACAAATGGTAAATCTACAAATGAATGTGCAAATTATTTATATGATTGAATCATTCGATTATTTATTTGTATATTTGCAGATTTGTATATTTGTAGATTGTTATGGCCACAACGTCGGCTGGAGCCAATCCACATGGTCATCGTCCTTCCCGTCCCCTCCGTCCGTGGTAATCAAGCCCAGTTTCCGTACTCCGGTCACGTTCACTTCCGCGTGCCGTGGGTTTTCATACCGCCCGATTTTCTCCGACCGCCATAACAATTTGTCATCGCCATACACTTCAAACACCGCCGACCCTTTTCCTCCGGCCTGCGTGTCGATCCCGTAATCGGTCGTAAATGTTTTGAAATGTCCTCCGATATCATAGTTAAAAAAGCTCGGGGAGTGGAGTCCCAATCCTTTGCGGTAAAACGCGTACTGCACGGAGAGAAATGACTGTTTGGAGAATCCCAAATACGCATTGAGGGGCATATCGATTTGGCGCTTCCCGTAGCCCACTTCGGCGATGTAGGGCGTGAATTTGGTGAGCGATACGGGTTTTTTGGTGATGAGGGGGAGGTTGCCGGCAGTCAAGGCGGCAAGAGACACGAGACAGGAGACAAAAAATGCGAGCTTAGATTGCCGCGCAAGATGCCAAAGAATGACCCCAAACAGTCCCAAGAGCACGACGGATGTCGTGATCGTGAAGATAGGCTGCGTCAGAAGCGTCAGCCCCGGGATGCCATTGTTTGGATAATTGACAACGAGCGCTGTATGGAGATTGTAGAAATAGAAGAGAGTGAATAAAGAATAAAGAATAAAGAGTAAAGGAAATCGTTGTGTGGTGTTTTTCCATAATTCTTGATTCTTACTTCTTACTTCATGTATAAAAAATGGAGCCCACAGCAGCAAAAACACCGACAGCGGAAACGCATACCGGTCATGAGACTGCGTTTGAAACAGGAAAAACGCCCCATTGACGAGGATGAGCGACTCGAGGAAGTTTTGCACGAGCATGTCTTGCGAACGAAGTAACGAAGTAACGAAGTAACGACCGGTCCCCATGAACTGTCTCATCACCGCGAACAGATAGACGCCCGAAAACAACACCAGCCCCACCATTTTTGCATTCATGATCCCCAGGGCCAAAAATTTATCACTCATCGACATTCCTTTTGCCCCCGAGGCGATCCACCAGAGGTTATAGGCGTTGAGGCTCATGAGGGGGAAGTAATCGTAGTTTTCGGTGAGTGAGGCCATCACCCGGGCCATATTGCGCGAGAGGAAAAACTCGATGTTTAGGCCAAAGAAAGCAAGCACACTTCCCGCAATAGCCCGTACGAGTCCCTGGTACCCAAGCGTCTGCCAGACAAAGAGAAAAAACACCGGCCCGTAGATCATGTTCTGCAGTTTGGTCATGACCGCGAACATATAGACGGCGCCAGCCAAAAACGGGCGCCGTGAAAGCGATAAGCAACAAGCGATAAGAAAGATGAAGACCCCGACGCTATCGACTTGTCCCCACCACGCCCCGTCGATGAGGGAGATGGGGGAGAGGAGGTAGACGAGGGCGAGGACCGGCCCGAGAGTAGAAGCACCAAGCTCCAAATTCCAAATTCCAAACAATTTCGAAATTCTAAATCCAAATGTCCCAAACATTTGGTCATTGGTGCTTGATGCTTGGAATTTGTTTGGTAATTGGTGCTTGATGCTTGGAATTTGTTTGGTAATTGGTGCTTGATACTTGGTGCTTATCCATATAATTATTCCTGCTATCCCAAAATCCGCCAGTATCGGCAGCATCTTGGAGATTGTGAGAAAGAGAAGATTACTATTATTCCAAAACTCGTTGAAGTTGTGCGGATCGGCAAAAAGTTTATACACCCACACCATGACCCCGAGCGTATACATAAATGGGGTAGGGTAGTTGCTGTTGCTCACCTTTAAGCCTTCAATGATTCCTTTATCGACCACGGCCAGTCCCCATGCTTTCCAAAACGACACATCCGCCTCAAAGCCCGGATTAGGGATGAGGGCGAGACGTAAAAAAAGCGCAATCAGGAGTCCCACCCAAAACCACTTCGGAAGTTTCATGACCATCATTCTAGCAGAAATATCAATTTACAAATATGCAAAAATTGTTTTATTTCGATAGTATTGGTATACTGCGGGATATTCCTGCTTCGGAGGGGGTGAATGATAATGGCTGATAATATTCTTGCTGATAATATTCTTTATGAGGGATGTGATCCTCGCTGTCCAGCTTTAGTAAGAGAATCTATGAAATCAGGAGTGACCGTTGAAGGAGCAATAGTCCCTGATTTTCTTGAGCCGGTCAATTGGTCGGAGCAAAGAAGTCCAGTAATAAAGAAGATGGGGTATTATGAAGATGGGCGGTGTACGCATTCGAGCTATAACACGGTAGAAGGGAAACCTGGCAATTGCTGCATGAGGCAGGTAAGGTCAAGTAAACCAGAAGCGATGGGGTAATCAGTTGTTGGTTTTCCACTTCACACTCTCCACAATCTTTTCAAACACCGCCGGGTCAATGATCGCATTGGACAAATGGATGACGAGATTCAGTTTCCCCGGAACTTCTAGAAATACATCATCAAAGGGGGACACTCCACCTGCCGTTTGAAATTTTACTTTATAACCCTTCAGTCCTTTTCCATTAGTGAATGCTACCAAAGTTTTTACTCCCGTCAGATTGTATTGTTTGGACCAGAACGATTCGATGTATTCTTTTTTTGATTTCGTGACGTATGGCGCGCGTTTTTCATCCTTGGATAAATCTTCGACGCCAATCAGCACATTGGCTTCTTTGGATACGTTATTCCAGGTGATGGCAAAGGCATCGAATTCGTCCGTGAGAAACGGCTCCAGAGTGAGCGTCTCGGGGGCGGAAAAGGTATAGCTATACTTGGCGCTTTTGATCGTAATCCACGGTACGGATGCATCGGCGGTGAAGCGCGAGCCTTCTGCTGCCTCTCCCATCTTGCTTGTCTCTTGTTTCTTGTCATCTGTCCCTTGTCCGGTCTCTTGTCCCTTGTCTCTTGTCGCTTGTTCACCCGGCGTCGGCCCCAAATACGTGATCCCCCCCGGCAGCACGACCGCCCCCGGCCGTGGTTTACTGTATTGGTACGCGAGAAACACGATACTGACGAGGACAAGGAACGCCCCCCCGATGACCGGAAGCGATTTGGTCAGATCCACCGTTGGCTCTTCAGGCATCTCGCCACTCATGGCACCAACCTACCATCTCAATAGTCATCGGTCAAGAGTCTGCAGTCAAAACGACATATTAGTCAAGCAGCTACTTGGTCAATATGTTGTCTCTAAACAGTAGAGGAGCAATGGATGTTTTTGTGCAAGAATATTAATTCTACACTCCTACATAGAAGTGTAGAATGTTTTCCCGTTCTTTCCCTCTTTTCCGTAGTCTCCCGCATCGCCCCGCGTATCTTCCAGCGAAGTGGGGTACCTTCCCGTAATCTCCCGTAAATTCCCATACATTCCCGTCTGTCCCCGGGCTCTCTCCTAATTTCTCTTAATGTCACCTAGTTTCTCCTCAGTTGCATTCGAAGCTCCCGGATGGTCGGATCGACCCAAAACGTATGCGTCCCGGCTGCTAGTTCTATGGTTTGATTATTATTGACGATCCTACTGTCTATCGAAATTGTTGAAGTATCCGGCTGAATGGTTACTGAATACGTCTCTGGCGCGATTATCGTGAATGAATTTGTTGACCGGTTTGCCGCGGGTTGATTATTTAGATCATATTGTACGCACGCGCCTGCCTGGCAGCGGAACGTCTGACCCAGGGAGTAGAGTTTACTTAGCGGTGTAGCGGGGGCGGCCGGATTGCCTATGGGTAAATAATTCATCAACATAAATGCCTTATCCGGATCGAGACTTTTCCAGAATACAAATCCCACCCGGTCCATGACGAGGAATTTTGTTTTCGTCGCGACAAGCGACTGTTTTAGGCTCAAGGCCCGGCCTTGAGCCTGGAGTTTATCGACAAACTCTCCATATGGGTGGCAGCAGATATAGTACCCGTCCGGCCGGAAGACGTAGGAGCCCACCATGTCATAGACGGACTCATTGGGTTTGGTCACC
>CAZLDC010000044.1:0-7326 GCA_964558385.1 uncultured Gammaproteobacteria bacterium | reverse complement strand
AACAATCAATCGAAAACGATTATTGAGGATATCCACACAAACAAATCGCTGTACGAATATACGATTCATGATAATGCGCATTTGACTGTAGTGCTGATTGGGGTTCAAAAAATAGATATGGAAATTGTCGCACGTATTCGATTGGTAGGAACGGGATCCTCGGCCAACATCATCGGACTTATGGCGGTGCACGGTGATCACCGGATCACCATGCATACGGAACAAATTCATGCAGCCCCTGTTACGACGAGCAACTTGCTGGTTAAAGCGGCGCTTTATGATCAGATACAATTCTCCTATGACGGTGTGATTCGCGTAGAGCCTCAGGCTCAAAAAACCGATGCGTATCAGAAAAATGAAAATCTGATCCTGTCTTCTGATGCTCATGCCCGAAGTGATCCGGCGCTTGAAATATTGGCAAACGATGTGCGTTGCACCCACGGTTCTACCACGGGTAAACCCAACGAAGATCAATTGTGGTACCTTATGAGTCGTGGACTTACCAGAAGCAGCGCGACGCAATTATTGATTGATGGATTTTTTCAACACGCCATAGCAACAATTTCTGATACAATAAACCAAGACAAGGTGAGAAAATTATTATGGCACAGTACATAAAAGCACTCTTGGTACACGATGTACCGCCGGGCAGCATGAAAACGGTCCGTGTTGGTGGAAAAGCCGTTGCCATAGCCAATGTCGACGGTGAAGTTTTTGCTATCGATGATACATGCAGTCATGCGCAGTGTTCGCTGGGGAGCGAAGGATTTATAGACGGAAATGTGGTTACCTGCGGATGCCACGGTGCGCAGTTTGATGTGACGAATGGTAAGGTCATGAGTATGCCTGCCTTGACGGATGTGGTGAGTTATCCCGCGAAAGTTGTCGGACAAGATGTGTTGATCGCACTATGAAGGATCTTCGTGCTGATTTTCCACAATTGAACCGGAAGATACAGGGAAAACGGTTAATCTATTTGGATTCGACTGCCACATCACTCAAGCCTCGTCAGGTGATAGCCAAAGAACAGGAATATTACACTTCTTACTGTGCAAATATATTTCGGGGTATTTATACCACAAGCGAAGAAGCAACGGCAGCCTACGAGTTAGCCCGGTCAAGGGTCGCGCGATTTATTGGTGCACCATCATCCGATGAAATTGTATTTACCCGTAATACGACGGAATCCATCAATTTGGTCATGAATGCACTGTCGAGGACAACGTTGCACGGTAGCGAGATGGTGACCACCATCATGGAACACCATTCCAATTTTGTTCCTTGGCAGCAGTTGGCGCTGGGATTTGGTGTTCTGTTTCGGGTTTGGAATGTCGATGCATCCGGAGCACTTCCTCTCAAGGACATAGAACAAGTCGTGACGAAAAAAACAAAGATCCTGGCAGTTACAGCGGTGTCAAATGTATTAGGCACCATCAATCCCATACGGAAGATATGTCAAATCGTCAAGCGCATGAATCCCCGTTGTCTTGTGCTGGTTGACGCGGCTCAGGCAGCTCCCCATATGAAGATCGACGTTCGGGATTGGGGTGCGGATATCATCGCATTTTCCAGTCATAAAATGCTCGGTCCTACTGGTGTCGGCGTCCTATGGGCAAGGAGAGATATCCTTGAAGAGTTTTCTCCATACCAGTACGGCGGTGAAATGATCAAGGAGGTTCACGTTGATCAGAGCGTTTTTGCAGATCCGCCACATAAATTTGAAGCAGGGACACCGCATATTGCCGGCGTTATTGGTTTGGGAGCGGCTGTTGATTATCTTGAACATATTGGCATGGATGCGGTGCGTGATCATGAAGTTGAGATTACCGATTATGCATTGAAAGCATTAACAAGCGTGAAAGGTGTGGACATGTATGGCCCAACGAACGCCAAGGATCGTGGCGGTGTTATCGCATTTACGATGAAAGGGACACATGCCCATGATATCGCGCAGCTTCTCAATGAAGATAATGTCTGTATCCGTGCCGGCCACCACTGCGCCATGCCCCTCCATGAATTCCTGAAGATTCCGGCGACCGCCCGTGCATCATTTTATGTGTACACAACGAAAGCAGATGTCGATGCACTCGTTAATGGACTGGAGAAGATTAAACAACTATTCAAATAAGCCAATTCTCATTCATTGGTATTATTGTCTCGCGGAGCGAGATCCCGCTTCGCGGGAGTAGTATTTGCTCGCCTCGCTTAGGCGAAGCGGGTCGGATTGGTAGTATTCCACAGTATGGACCTATACCGTGACCTTATCCTTGATCACTACAAACACCCCCGTAATTTCGGCCATCTGGAGAAGCCCGATGTGGTGATGGAGGAGGGAAATGTCACCTGTGGTGACCGCATCGTTATGGAAATAAAGTTAAAAGTTAAAAGTTTAAAGTTTAAAGTTATTGATGATATTCGCTTTTCCGGTGAGGGGTGTGCGATTAGTCAGGCATCTGCCTCCATGCTAACGGAAAAAGTGAAAGGATTGAACAAAGCGGCCGTACGAAAAATGAATCTTGCGGATATTGAAGAAATGTTGGGAACAACGCTTACCCCTTCGCGGGTTAAATGCGCGACGCTTCCTCTTGAGGTCTTGCATAAGGCTATTGCCACCATATAGAATCATTTCATGGACGACAATGATCCGAAAGTAAAAAGAAAGATCCGTTCGCTGACGATGCGGATCGACCGCAATCTCTGCATCGGGGCGGCTACCTGTGTCGCGATTGCTCCTAAAGCATGGGTTCTGGATGATGAAGCAAAGGCGATTATTCTCGATAGCGCCGATGAGGAAACGGACGAAACGCTTCTGGAGGCAGCCAAAGGCTGCCCGGTGATGGCGATCTTCATCACTGATGAGACCGGCAAACAACTCTACCCCTAGAGCCACGGATCCCCGGGTTAAGCAATCATTGATTCCAAATAACTCTTAAATCCCGAGGGTCGCGAGAAAGCGATCACATCCTTGATTTTTTGCTCTTTGGCCCACTGTAGCGCGTGTTCGATGAGCGCTGTAGCAGGAGAAGCGGTGTGAGTCAGGACTAACGTTGTTGACTCACTAATATTGGGATATTTCATGAGGACGTTATAACCCATGGCCTCCTGATCCTGGGGTCTTCCGTTTTCCAATATTTTCCAAACAGACGCGCCGGCAATACCGGCTTTTGATTTTCTATGAAAATTAAGGACGTGATCCTTATCAGAGCGTACGTATGAAGAGACGTGTTTTTTCGCGAGCACTTGGAGTTCTTTCCCTGATTCCTGCTTGCCCGCCGAAACCTCGGTGAAGGCGTGATTCCTAATTCCTGATTCTCTGCTCTGCACAGAAATGGCGACGCACAAAAGCGTATCGCCTTGGGGATTGTGATTCGCGAGAGTACCCGTTGCGGTTGCTTCGTTCCAGGTTTTTAATCGTTGGATGACCGCAGCGTTGAGCCTGAGGCAGGAGAGTGATCCGATGAGCCCTTTCTGTCGGTCAAAAACACCAAACAAGAGGCCATGGTGTACTCGAGCAGTAAATTCCTCCAATGTTGCGGGAACGAATGGAAATCGCGCGTTATTTATGTTCAGAGCTTTTTTTATCAGATCACGCTCGTGGGAGGCAATCTGTCTCACGTCGTACTGCTTTGATGTTTCGTTTTTGATCATTTCGGCGACGGCCTTTTTCACCTCCACGCGCTGAATTTTGCCTGTGGACGTTTTTGGAAGACTGTCAAACACAAATATTTTTTGGGGCGCCTCATAGCGGGAGAGGCCGGGGATGCTACTACGCTGTGCGGTATCAAGGATGCGATGGATGACCCTCCCATTCCCGGAATCAAAGTTCCCCCGATTCCGGGAATGGGAGAATACGACTGCCGCGGCTATTTCCTCTCCCATCCGCTCATCCGGATACCCCACGACACTTACTTCATCAATTTCGGGAAACGCTCTCAAAAGTGAGTCTTCGATAGCAGACGGTGATATGTTCACGCCTCCTTTAATGATGATTTCTTTGAGTCTGCCAATGATGAAGAAATATTTCCTCCCGTCGATCATTTTCCAATACCCTACGTCGCCTGAGTGAAACCAACCATCCTTAAATGCACTGGCTGTTTCCTCCGGATTATTGAGGTAGCCGTCAGCGAGAATTGGTCCGGAGATACATATTTCTCCTTCTTCCCCTTCGTTTTTTTCCGTATTATCGAGGTCCATGATCGCCAGATGATTATTGGCGAGCGTCATACCGATCGTGTTTGATTTGACAAGACTGCGATAGACCGACTCATCAGTATCAATCGGCACGCCGGCTACCCGCAGTGCCGTTTCCGTCTGACCATACCCCTGAGTGACGCGTATGCCGTAGACCTCATAAAACCGAAGTGTTTCTTCCGGAAGGACCGGAGCCGAACCAATACAGATGCGTTTGAGCGTGGATACGCTTGGGCTGGGGGCTTGATATTCTTTGGTTTTCATCAAAAGATCGTGGAGGATAGTCGGTACGATGCTCGTGATCGTCGCGCTGTAGCGGTGAATAATTTCCCAAAATAGACGAACGGAATATCGGGAGTTGAGGATGACCGTGCCTCCGGCGATCAGTGTGGACAGGCTAAATTGGGTTGAGTTGATGTGATGCAGAGGTAGGACGATGTTACACCGATCCTGCTGGGTCAGCTGTTGCCAATGGAGAATGCCCATGGCGTTGAGCAGGCACGATTTGACGGACAGGATGACGCCTTTGGGAAGTGCGGTCGTACCGGATGTATAGAGGATGATATAGCAGTCCTCGAGCGATCCGTGAAACTCTGTGACAGGGGCAGACCCTTTCAGCATGGCAGTAAACTCGCCAAATGTCGTCCACGTACGGATGTAGAGCCCAGGCAATGCACGCTTGATCGCGTCAGAATCGTTTGAAAAATTTGTCTCCTGTCTGACAAACAGCGCTTTAGCATCGGTATCGGTGAGCTTGAATAGTTTACGGTCTATGGTATCGCGCTTGGCATCCAATGGTACGGTCGAGGCTCCGATGAGCGCACCTGCCAGTTCCAGGATCAGGACTTCGGGTGTATTGGGCATGAGGATGGCAAACCGTTGTCCGCGTCTTATTCCTATGGCCGTAAGCCATGAAGCTGCGCTGGCTGCGAGGGAATACAGCTGTTGATAGGAAATCGTATCACCCTCAAGTGTATCGACGTTGACGGCGATAATTGCGGGTTTGTCCCCATGCTGTTGCGCATGACTTTTTAGGAGTTCTGCGACAGAATGATAAGGAAAAGGGATACGCGGGAGATCATCCATACTGGAATTAGTCGATTGACGCGTGTACATTCATGCTCTCCAATCACGTTGTCACGTTGTTAAATTGTCACTTTGTTACTTAGTCAATTTGTTGTATTGTTACCATATGGCTCAATCTGTGACATGGAAAATCGGCGGTGAGGCGGGGTTTGGCATTATGGCCTCCGGTACGATGCTTGCCCGGGCATTTGCCCGGCATGGATATTTTGTGTTTACGCTCAACGAGTACCCATCGCTTATCCGCGGCGGACACAATGCAGTGACGGTACGGATTGCCATAGAAAAGTTTCATTCGTTGGACCGATCTGTTCATATTCTGGTCGCGCTGAATAAAGAAACAGTTGAGCTGCATAAAACTGAATTAAACGCCGATACCGTTCTGTTGTATGACCCGAATGATTACCCGTGGAACAGCGAAGAATTGCCCAAGGGCGTGAGGCTTGTACCGGTCGCATTTCGCGAAATGGTCCAAAAAAAAGGCGGGGATGTCATCATGCGCAACACTGTAGCGTTAGGAGCGAGCATTGCCCTGATGGGAGCTCCATTTTCCTATCTTGCTGATGTGATCCGCGATCAGTTTGCCAAAAAAGGGGACAGCGTGGTAACGCACAATATCGATATTGCACAGGCAGGCTATGACGCAGTCGAAAGCCTTAAAGACCCGTCACTGTCGCGCGTGCTTGACGGGGTAAAGACACGCCGGACATACCTTTTGATGAACGGAAGCGAAGCCGTAGGACTCGGTGCCGTGCGGGCAGGACTCAAATTTGCTGCAATTTATCCCATGACGCCCATCAACGCGATCATTTCATTCCTTGCTGACCGCGCTCAATCATTGGGCATCGTGTATAAACAGCCCGAAGATGAGATCGCCGGCGTCAATATGGCGATCGGCGCGTCGCTGTGCGGCGTGCGTAGCATGGTCGCAACCAGCGGGGGCGGGTTCGCGCTCATGGTTGAGGGACTGTCCCTTGCCGGTATGATAGAAGTGCCGCTCGTCATTGATATGGGTATGCGCGTAGGGCCGGCAACCGGTATGCCGACCTGGACAGAGCAGGGAGAGCTTGGATTTATTACTCACGCAGGACACGGAGAATTTGCCCGGATCGTGCTTGCTCCGGGAGACGCCGTGCAGGCGTATGACTTGACGGTTCTGGCCTTTAACCTCGCTGATCAATTCCATGTTCCGGTTTTTGTGTTGACGGATAAGTATCTCAATGAAAGCCAGTGGTGCCTTGAAGAAGAAAAACTCAAGGGTGAAGTAGGTTTAAATCGTGGAAAAGTGATGCAGCAAGCGGGTGATGCTCCAAGCACTGCTTCATTTCCACGATATAGTCTGCAGGATGAAGACGGAGTATCCGCGCGCAGTTTTCCCGGTATGAAGGGTGGGCAGTATATGGCCAATTCCTACGAGCACGATGAGACAGGCTTGGTATCTGAGGACAGGGCGGTGCGCCAGGCGATGGTTGAGCGCAGGCTCAAGAAACTCAATGCCATAAAAAAAGTGATCCTGCCCCCCGTCGTCTATGGGGACGCTTCGGGAGAGACCGCCATAGTGACCTGGGGTTCGACCCTGGGTCCGGTCCTTGAGGCTGGTTTGAAGGACGTGAAGATTATCCATTTCCCGTGGTTGTATCCGTTTCCGTCAGAAGTCACCAAGCAGCTTCTCGGGGGAGTGAAGCGTATCATCGCAATTGAGCAGAATGCGACAGGGCAGCTCGCGGCCCTTATCCGGGAGCACACCGGTATTGCGGTGACAGAGCACCTGTTAAAATATGATGGTCGCCCGTTTATGCCGGAGGAGATAATTGAGAAGTTGGAAAGTCATAAAGTCATAACGTCATAACGTGGGGGCTAGTGATCATTTTTAACGCTTATCTCTTAGACTTTACAGACTTTTGACTTTACAGACTTTTGACTTTTTGACTTATGACTATAACCGCTGATTCATTTAAAACCATCAATCTCCCTACCTGGTGTCCGGGATGCGGAGATTTCGGAATTTGGATGGGGCTCAAAAATGCGCTTGTTGAGCTTGGGATTGGGCCG
>CAZLDC010000043.1:0-7393 GCA_964558385.1 uncultured Gammaproteobacteria bacterium | reverse complement strand
CAACGCGAGACTCATCCACGAACAGGGTTTATATTTCGGAAATAACCCGGAGCTTACAAAGAAGGAAATGGACGAGATTATCAAGATATTTACACAATTATGAGTACCTTTTGGAATGGGAAGAGTGTATTAGTGACCGGGGGATTAGGGTTTATTGGCAGTCATTTGACCTCCAAGCTCGTGGAATCAGGGTCCAGGGTGACGATATTAGACAACGTCAGTAACCCGTCTTTCTCCAGAGAAGATCAGATACAAAAAGACATTGAACTCATCCGTGGAGAATGTAAAGATCCGATGACGGCTAAACGTGCGTGCAAAGGGAAACAAGTGGTTATGAATCTTGCAGCAAAAGTGGCAGGAGTCGCCTACAATCAGACACATAAAGGATCGATGCTTTCGGAAAACCTCCTCATACAAGCGACGATGATGGAAGCGGCCCAAAAAGCTGGTGTGACCAGGTTTCTCGCGGTGTCTTCGGCAGTGGTGTACCCCCCTGATGCAAAAATTCCCACACCGGAATTCGAAGGGCTGCGTGGCGAGCCGGAAGAAGTGAATGAAGGATATGGTTGGGCCAAGCGCATGAATGAATTGCTTGCCCGGTATTATCACGAGGAATTTGGGTTTGAGGTGGCTGTTGTACGTCCGTATAACTGCTACGGTCCCGGAGATCATTTTTTTCCGACACCGACACATGTAGTTCCATCTCTTATCCGTCGCGTCATGGAAGAAGAGGATCCTGTCGTTGTATGGGGAAGTGGCCGACAGACCCGGGCATTTCTCTATGTGGAAGACCTCGTGCAGGGTATGATGTTGGTCACGGAAAAATACGCTGTCGCCGATCCGGTTAATTTGGGATCAAATGAAGAAGTAACCATGGCGCAGCTTATCGAAACAATTGTTCGCGTCAGCGGCAAGACGGTCAACGTTGTTTTTGACACGACCAAACCCGACGGTAGTCCGAGAAGAAGCAGTGATAATAGAAAAGCCAAAGAAAAGATTGGGTTTGTCGCGGATACGAAATTGGAAGAAGGATTGAGGAGGACGATAGAGTGGTACAAAAGGGAATTAAGTAGTCAGTAGATAGTAGAAGGGGATAGAAGAATAAAAATTATGAGAAGAAAGCAAGTGTTGGTTACCGGTTCGGCGGGACTCATCGGATCAGAAGCCGTCCGTTTTTTTTGTGGCAAGGGTTTTGACGTGCATGGGATAGACAACAACATGCGCGAGTATTTTTTCGGGGTTGACGGGGATACGAGTTGGATGAAAGAACGGCTTCTTAAGGAACAAAAATCCTATACACATCATGCGATCGATATACGGGACGGAGGGAAACTCCGTGCGTTATTTCAGACGCATCATTTTGATCTGATCATCCATGCCGCTGCGCAGCCATCTCATGATTGGGCGGCTAAGGAGCCGCTCACGGATTTCGGTATTAATGCAACAGGGACGCTTATTCTTCTGCAGTGCCTGCGCGAGTTTGCCAAAGATGCGGTTTTCATATTTACTTCAACAAACAAGGTGTATGGAGACACCCCTAATTCGCTTCCGTTGGTTGAAAAAAGTTCGCGTTGGGAGCTGCCGAAAACTCACCGGTATTGGAAGGGTATCGATGAATCGATGAGCATTGATGCCTCTACTCATAGTATTTTCGGTGTTTCAAAGGCGGCAGCTGACCTCATGGTGCAGGAGTACGGCAGATATTTTGGTCTCTCAACCGGTGTATTTCGTGGTGGATGCCTGACGGGACCGGCTCACAGCGCCGCGCGTCTCCACGGATTTCTCGCTTACCTCGTTAAATGCATCCGGGACGGCATACCGTACACTATCAATGGATACAATGGTAAACAGGTACGCGACAATATCCACGCAAGCGACCTCATCGCCGCATTTTATGAATTTTACCGGAATCCCCGAGCGGGGGAAGTATATAATATGGGCGGATCCCGGCACTCAAATGTATCGATCCTTGAGGCAATTGGAAAAATAGAAGCAATAACCGGGAAGAAAGCGAAGGTAACGTACGTCGATACGCCTAGGATTGGCGATCATATCTGGTATATATCAGACGTTAGGAAGTTCCAACATCATTACCCAACATGGAAGTATACATACGATAATGATCGTATACTCAAAGATCTATGCAAGGCCCCATAAGTGCCTCATCTCGGATTATAATCGCCACGCATGAGTTGTATTACGGAGCGCCGCAGGCTCTGCGTGATTATCTTGTGGGGCTTGTGAAAGAGGTGGCCTATTTATCCCACCCTATCCGGCCGGAAAATCCAAAATCCAAGCGTGAGGTGTATGAAAACGGAAAGCTATTACATGCGTATTCGTTTGTCCGGTCCTCGGGAAGCGTATGGTGGTTTGGTGTAGATTTCATGACGACCATTATCTGGAGTATCGCGCTTCGCGGAACGTATGAAGTGTATATCGGCGTAGATCCGCTCAATTGTCTGGCTGGATTGATACTCCGGTCTCTGGGGCTCGTCAAATGTGTTATTTTTTACTCCATAGACTTCACGCCGAAGAGATTTCCTCAAAGGATGGTGAATGGTTTGTATCACGTGATAGAGTCGCTTTGTGTCCGGTTTGCAGATATCCGTTGGGATATATCTCCGAGAATAGCTCAAGGAAGGGAAAAATTTCTTGGATTGAAGCAAAAGGACTATCCGGGGGTCGTCGTTTCGGTTGGTATGTGGGAAAAAGACATTGCCAGCCCCAAGAGCAATTTTGATCCCCACCGCATCGTGTTCGTTGGGCATCTGTTAAAGAAACAAGGAGTAGACAAAGTTTTGGAGGCTATCTCCATAGTCAAAAAGAAGGTGAAGGATATTTCATTTCTTATCATCGGAGGCGGTGAGCAGGAGGAGTCACTGCGTCGACTCGTAAATAGACTTCATCTTGGAAAAAATGTCGAATTCACCGGATGGGTATGGGGTCAGGATGAAATACGAAAGAAGCTTTCCAACTGCGCGTTTGCTGTGGCGACCTATGACCCACGGGGAGCCAAGGAGGATAATTTTACGTATTACGCGGATCCTACCAAAATCAAGACATATCTTTCCTGCGGACTCCCAGTTATCATGACGGATGTTTCTTATAACGCAAAAACACTTGAGAAAGAGGGATGCGCGCAAGTCGTTTCGTATAGCGCTCCGGCTATTGCTCAGGCTATGATGGTGTGGATATTAGATGAAACGAAGCTCAAGAATGCACGATTGATGGCGATAAAGGTGGCCCATGGATTTCATTGGGAAAAAATTTTCGGACAGGTAACCGGCTTATGTCTATGAACACTTCACTCTATACGTATCTTTGTTGTCCTTCGTGCAAGAATACATTAACAAAACGCACGTCGTCTCTTGTATGCTCATTATGTAAACGGTCGTATGAAATCCGATCCGGTATTCCGGTGCTCATCGATTTTACCGGTATTGCGGAGCATCTGCATAAACAAATACGGTATTTTGAACACGAAGATGAAATACGAGGGGATTGGAAGCTCGAGCCCTGGCAAGCCCGGTACGTAAAAAAATTTTTGGACGTCGCTCACCCGAAATCCGGGGGGTTGATTATAGATAACGCCACGGGAAGCGGCTATATGGCCATTGAGCTTGCTCGGCGTGGGTTTCGCGTCATCGCCACCGATCTTACGATGCGGGAGCTGATTCGGCTTCAGGCGTTGGCGGGAAAGCTCGGAATTTCTAAAAAAATGTTATTTGTTTGTTGTACCTCCGAATCACTGCCTGTGGCGTCTGGTGCCGCGGATGGGTTGGTAGCGAATGCAATTCTCGAACATCTTCCGAAAGAAGCTGAGGCTATCGGGCAGATAACACGGGTCGTAAAACCGGGCGCATATATCATGTTAGCCATGCCGATAGCCTACCGGTATCTTCTGCCGATTTTTTGGCCTGTCAATTGGCTTCATGACCGCAGAATCGGTCACCTGCGGCGGTATACGAGAGGGCAAATTCTCAAGAAATTTACCGGATTTCGCGAGATCGTCACATACTATACCGGAGGAATGGTTAAAGTGGTCTGCAGCATGGCGTATTTATTGACGAACATTGCGCCCCTTCTCGAATTTGGAGAATGGGTTGACAAGGCGACGGAGTCCCAACCGTATGGGTCAAGTAATGTTGTTTGTCTGTTGCGAAAAAAATGAACAAGAAATTCCGCTATCAAACTATATTTATGTACGGCAGTCTCCAGAGTGTGGGGCACATGATGGATTACTTTATCAGGCACACCCGCAAGCTCGTTATATTTATCGTTATGCCTCGGGTAAACAATACGCAAAACTCTCTTCGCGTATATCGCGAAGGAACATTAGTCGAGGAACGTTCCGTACGATTATCCAAGAATATTTTTTTGTACTACCTGTTGTGGTGGTGGCATCATAATTATTTTCTCTTGAACTATATCCGTTCGGATGAGTCTGCCATCGTGTTTGCTGGTCATCCGATCGCATTTATTGGCATGAGCATCATGAAGTTATTTCGCAACGTGACGTATGCATACTGGGTGGGTGATTACTTTCCGCCGGTCCGGTGGTCGCTCAGAGCGTATGAAAGACTGAAGAAGTGTTACCATGACCGCATTTCTGTCACCTATTATTTGAGCGATACGATCAATGCAATCATGAACGGCAACATTATGAACCAGGAAAATATGAGAACGGTTATGTGGGGTGTGAAAGTCAAAAGTCGAAAGTCTCCGCCAATGGCGGACCAGCCTATGGCTGGAAACTTTAAAAGTGAAAAGAAAAAGTTACGACAGCAATTTCATTTATTGTTTGTTGGTGTCGTTCGATTGTCCCAGGGACTAGAGAATATTTTTTCTTATCTTGCTACACATCCTGATGTACGGCTCCGGATCGTTGGAGTATGTGATGATAGCCTTTATGCAACGTATAGAAAGATGATCGATACTCTTGGTATAGGAGGTCGTGTAGATTTTCCGAATTCGTTTCTGAATGATGAAGAACTTACGGCACTTGCCAGTGAGCACCATGTGGGGGTGGCAGTGTATGATAAGAGCTGGAGGTCCTCAACCTATTATACGGATCCGGGAAAAGTAAAAACGTATGTCGATCTCGGACTGCCTGTAATAATGACCAATACATCCGCTATCGCCCCATGGATAAAGAAATACCAAGCCGGAGTAGTGATAGATGACGTGCGTGAGTTGCCTGAAGCGGTAGAAAAAATAAAAACAAACTATCCGAAGTATCAAAAGGGCTTACTGGCTTTTGCCCGTCACTTTGAATATGAAACATATTATCATGACGCTTTTCGAACATTAGAAAGGAGGTAGGGAGTATGGATTCACATTATATCTGCACAGGAAGCTGTCAGGCAGTCATTACGACGCAACAATATCATGATGGGCTAACACACTGCGGTGCGCCGCAGGGATGCACGATGAAAGGTCATGCGTTTGCAAAATGCAAACACTGCTCGCATTGCGACGAACATGTTTCTGAGAGGTCCGTGCATCATTGCAATTCGAAGAAATAATTATGGTCATAAAACCAACGGTTTCCATTATTATTCCGGTTTACAAGGTCGAGCGTGTTTTAAACGCTGTGCTCACCAGTATATACGGTCAAACGTATCCCATCGCTGAGATCATTCTCGTGGACAATCATTCGCCGGACAGCTCGGTCGCTGTTGCAAATCGATTTGCATCTTCTCACGCGAAGATTCCAATCCGTATTATCCGGAGAAAAAAAACGTATGGATTGTCCGATAGCTGCAATTTGGGAGCGAGAGTAGCCCGATCAACACATGTCGTGACCATCCATTCGGATGGATTACTTCCGACAAAATACGAACTGGATAAACTCGTGAAGCCGTTCATCGAGGACCCAACCATTGTTGCCGCCGGGCCCATGCTTGTTCACCGGATGGAGGAGTGGCAGGGGTATAATTTTTGGCAGAAATGCTTGTTTGCTTCAGCTGTCGGAACGGAAATACCCTCCGGAAATGGTAAATTTGACTGTTTTAACCGGGATGTTTTTCTCAAGGCGGGGGGATTTGACGTCAAGAGCTTCAGTAATTCGATAGGGGCTGAAGATGTTGATCTGCATTTGCGGTTGAGGGCTATGGGGAAGGTCGTTACCTCTCAGGCCCGCGTCGTCCATGCGCATCCGCCGGATCCGAACTATACGCTGAAGGACTGGATTACCCGCAGAAAGTTTCTCGCTCTTTCCTATGGACGATATCTGCAGCTGTATTTTCCACGCGAGTGGAGACGGCAATTGGTATTTTTTATCAAACCGCTATTGGTGATAAGTATGGTATTGGGATTCAGGTACCCATTTTTTATGATTCCTGTCGTCGTATTCCCTTTTTTCTATATGCCTGTGATGTTTCGCGAGTCCCTTACGAGAAGCAATCCTCGGATCATCCTATTGCCTTTTATCCTTATATTTCTCATATGTTACGAGTCTTTCTGGATGCTCAATAGTTTTCTTTTTATCCGTAATGCGCGGTATAATAGAAGTACTCTATGAAAACAATTATTCTTTGCGGTGGCCTGGGGTATCGGTTGAAAGAAGAAACGGAGTTTAAACCCAAACCTATGGTCCTTATTGGCGGTAAGCCGATCCTCTGGCATATCATGAAGATCTATGCGTATTGGGGATACAATGAATTTATCATTGCGTTGGGCTATAAGGGTGACTACATCAAGGATTATTTCCTCAATCAAAAATATTTTCTTCATGACTTTACGCTTTCCACAAAATCCGGGGAAGTGCAATTGCACAAAGAGAGCAGTGACGGCGCTATCGATGATTTTACGATCACATTTGTCAATACCGGACTTGAAACGCTTCCCGGTGAGCGGATATTGCAGGTAAGGGATTATATACCCGATGGTGAGGATTTTATGGTGACGTATGGCGATGGGGTAGGAAATATCAATATCCCGAAGCTCGTCGCCTTTCATCAAAAACACGGAACGATTGGAACTGTAACGGGGGTGCACCCCAGAAGTAAATACGGTCTGATCAAGCTTGGGAAGGATAATACCGTGTTTAAGTTTGAGGAAAAGCCGGTACTCGGAGACTGGACAAACGGCGGATTTATGGTATTTCAGAAAAAGTTTTTTTCCTACCTGCGAAAAGGGGAAACCGAACATCCGGCGCTTGCCCGGTTAAGTACGGAAAAACAGTTATCGCTCTATGCCCATAACGGTTTTTGGCATTGCATGGATACCTATTCGGATGTGGAACACCTGAATCGATTATGGCAGGAGGAGGATCCGCAATGGAAATTATGGACCGGATAAAAGGAAAACGCATTCTAGTAACCGGCGGTACCGGATTCGTCGGAAGTCACCTCGTGGAGGCGCTCGTGGAGGGCGGCGCGTCTGTGGTGGT
>CAZLDC010000042.1:0-7436 GCA_964558385.1 uncultured Gammaproteobacteria bacterium | reverse complement strand
GCGATTGTCGGATCCAAACCTGTCCTGGGGGATACGACCGGTGAGAAACGCATAGAAGTAGACTTAAGTGTACAAAAAGTCTATGCCTACCAGGGAGACCGTAAAGTATATGAATTTCTCGTTTCTACGGGTAAATGGGCCAGGACTCCGACCGGTGAGTTTCGTATCTGGGCGAAAGTCCGAAGCCAAAAAATGAGCGGCGGGGATAAAAGCCTCGGTACCTATTATTATTTGCCCAACGTGCCCTACGTCATGTTTTTCTACAACAGTGATATCGCCAAAATGCGGGGGTTTTCGTTCCACGGGACCTATTGGCATGAAAATTTCGGTCATCCCATGAGCCATGGCTGTGTCAATATGCGTACGGCTGATGCGCAAACACTCTACGAGTGGGCCACACCGGTCGTGACCAATCAGAAAGCGTGGTCAACACTTGCCGATGCCACCAATGAAGGCACGAGAGTCGTCATCTACGGAGAAACGCCGACGGAATAATTTGTGGACGATGGAGGGCTCGAACCTCCGACATCTGCAATGTGAATGCAGCGCTCTACCACTGAGCTAATCGTCCCGCTTGTTACAAATTAGACCAATGAGACCAATTAGTCAAATGGAAATTACCCGGCCTGTGTTGACACGTTGCGCTCTGAGGAAAGTCCGAACGACGTGCCGTGCTTTTTGTACATACCCCAGTATTTCTTTTTTTGCTTTCTGCCGGACCAGAGATTGAGCCACGACCCGCTGTCTTCGATATTTTCACGGATGGAGAGGATGATCCCCCGCAGACGCTCAAGAAAGTTAAGGTGGTATACACCCGGGTGGACGGGAATATCCTCAATCGCCCGCTGCACTTCGCTGTTGAATTTTTTAATGGATGCGGCAAGAGTGCGCAGCTCCTGACGAACGGATTCGAGTCTTTCGCGGATCCCGACCTCTTCGCGATTCACGGTCACCATGGGCTTGTACACCTCCGGACGACGCAGTCCCGGCCGAAGGGGTGCGCGCTCCGGGAACGCTTCTACCATCGTCTGTGGCGGTTTAAAATCCCCACCGGTCGGTTGGCCAAATAGCGAGGCAAGCGCATCCGTTGCCGACTGTGCAAGAACATCTTTGGCAATAGTTTTCCCCACTCCTGAGCCCAAGTCACGAAGAGACTCCAGCACACTGTTGTTTGTGGGTGCTAGTGGCTTTTTTGGTGTGGCAGATGGTATCGGCGGCAATGGTTGCATACGGTATGAATTATACTATAGGGCAGGATGGACTGCAATGTATTTTTATTACAGTGAGCTCAAAAAGTCAAGCGTTTTTTGACGCCGGAGGATGGAGGCCAAATAATACCGCTCTTTGGTAAGCGACGCTTTTTCTTCTTCTGTTTTGGCAGATTTGATCGCCGCGTCGACATCGTCATCAGAGATGAAAATACTCTCGCGGTCACCGATGGTTTCCAGAGCAAACTCGAGGGTAAGGGTTCTGCGGGCATTGTCAGCGAATTCTTTTCGAATGCTCTCGGTTGTTCTACCGGTTGAAGAGAGATACTGCTCAATAGTCAGGCCAAGTTTTTTTGTCTGGTCAATGAGATCCGAAAGTCCCCGGTTAACTTCGTGCTCTACGAGAATATCGGGAATGACACAGGTCACGACACTCATGAGAGCCTCCAAAAGCTCGCCGAGGGTCATTTGTTTGGCCTTGGCTTCTTCTTTGGGATCCTGGGGTTTTGCCCCGTCTGCAGGTGTCCAAATTTTGTTTTGTTTTGCTGCTTTTTTCTCGTGAATTGCTTTTTTATAATCGCCGACCGTTACGACGGGCTTTTCCGCGGTGGTAGCGCGGACTTTCCAGTCGCTTTCCTCTTTCGCTTCGACGATTTCGATTTTCGGCAAGACAACCGGATGGAGTTTGTGCTCGCCCACGGCTGCGGTGTAGGCTGTAGGAAGAAGGTTCTGGACAACGTCTTCATAGATTTTTTCCGTATTGAGCTGTTTGAGGGCTACATCCTTTGGCGCATGGCCTTTGCGGAATCCGGGAAGTTCAACCTCCTTGACGAGGTGGTCAATCACGGTGTTTTTTGCCTCCAACACCTTTGCCCATGGAATGGTGATTGTGAGGATAAGCGTACCATCTGATTTTTTCTCAAGAGCGGTGATCATATAAGAGCAAAGTATACCATAGCGATGAAACGTAAGAAAGAGGAACTTGTTCGATTCCCGGAATTAAACAATCCCCAATTCCGGGAATCTCAACGCGAGCCAACGGGTCACGGTTTGAAGCCAAGCGGAAGGACCAGTACTGGTGGCGTCAGGCTGGGATCATCGGGACTGAGGAGAGAAAGCTCCGAGGAGAGACTCGCTTGGGACGCGCGCAGCGCCTGAAATGCGCTGTCTGTCGCGATCACCGAAAGGATCCGGATCGGCGTGGGACTTGGTGTGGGCGAGGCGGGAGCAACCGGCCCCGGTGGAGGAGGCTTCGATCTCATCAAAGAGAATAGGAGAAGCACTAGCAGACCTATACCGATGACAAGACCGGCGATGACGAGCGTCCGTTTGTGATCAGGGGTACTGGTCTGCACGGCCGGGCTTTGCGTGAGAGCTGCGGGCGCGGCAGACTGTGGGCTGTCTGTCTGGATATCAGGAAATAATGGTTCGTGTTCCATAGACATTTAATTTTGGTACGTTAAGGTCTCGATGAGTTCTCCAAGGTATCCGGTACCATCTGCTAAATAGCGTTTGGCATCACCGAGCTCCCGTTTCATCGTACGGAATGCGTCGTCCATACCATCCAGAGAAAGCTCAGTGAGCTTATCATTTTTTGCGCTGATTTCATCAATTTTTTGCTGATAGAGACTACGCACATTGGCGATTTGCAAAAGCCATCGGTCCATCGTTGCCTGTTTCTGTGGAGTGAAGGTACTGCGTGAGCGCTCAACCATCGTCCGGGCCTGGGAAAGTGCTGCATCAAACCGCTTGGCGGATGAGATGAGCTGGCCCATCGTGACTCCGATGATCGTCCGGCGGATTGTGGATGAGAGTGGTTGGTATTGTTTTTCAAATTCCGTTGAACGCGTTTCCGCTTCGTCAAGCGATCCGATGGATTGCACATGTTGATCCCCTACCTTCATCAATTCGATCTGGGTGTTGAGGAGGCTGCGGTACGCGGATATTTGAGTCTGGGTCAAGCCGGTATCCTCTGACAATTTTTCACCGATCAACAGCAGGTATGCGCGCAGCAGTTGATATCGCTGCGAAAGCATGGCTGTAGTAGCGCTCAGAGCTGTCGTCTGACTGGAGAGACTTTTGAATTTGAGATATTCGCTCTTAGCCGTCGCAAATGCCGCATACTTTTGGCGGTACTGGTCAAACTGATATAGATAGTCCTGGTAGGCCTGTGCGGAGGAAGCGAAAGCGATACGTACGGGAAGTACGAGAAGTACGAGATGTACGAGATGTACGAGAAGTAGACTACGATACCTATTCATGTATCTTTATCGTAGCATTGAAGCGAAGATGCGTGCAAGTGCCTCTGGGAGGATTTGAACCTCCAACCCTTACGGGATACGCTCCTAAAGCGTACGCGTATACCAGTTCCGCCACAGAGGCAATCTAGTTGAATAGTACCTCGTTGATCCATTTTCTACCAGCAGCGGATTTTAAATATTTTTCCCTTGTTCTAGCAGTAATTCTGCTATCAACATATTCACTATAAATATAAATCCAAGGTATATAACGCCTAGTATAAAAATGATACCCTGAATTATGTTGTTGAAGCCTTCTGTCTAAATTGGTAGTAATACCGACGTATGTTTTTGGATAATTCTGACTTTTAAGTATGTAAATATAATACATGCGCGTATGCCCGCCTCGCGTCGACTCGAGTCTTCGCGAGTCGAGGCGGGCCAGTTCCGCCACTGCGGCTCAATGGACTATTATATCCTGCTTAGAGATTCACGGCCAGTAGTGAAGGGTCGGCGGCACTGAATGACTCAATTTTTCCGAGAAAAAATCTGACATTTCCAGCCCACCGGGGACTCGCGGCATAGATGCGGCCGATTTGTTCGATAGACGTCGCTCCCCGATCGATATAGCGGTATTTGAGTCCTTCTGAGACTTTCGTAATCCCTTGCTTCCAGCTCCCGAAGGCTATCCCCGACTGCGCGCCAGTAGGTATTCCCCATCCCCAGGCATTGTAGGAACCCGGAGGCACATGCTTACCAAATGTCGATTCCGTACCCGCTATAGCTGCCACAAGCTTCCAGTCGAGCCCCAGCCGGTCCGCTTCCGAGATAAAATGCACGCTTTCCTGGGCCAAGGGCGAGTTGTGCGACTCCAGATACGCACGCAGCTGATCGATGCGAGGGTCGCGCAGAATCTGCCCAAACGTGAGTTGGGCCGCAGCACCTGCCTCAGGCTCCTGAGCCCGGGCAGGCAAAGGGATGGCCCACGAGGCGATAAGGGTGATAAACAAGGCAATAATGAATGATATGGTTTTATTCATAGTCTTTCCTCACGCCGGGCTCCGAAGGTTCAGCGGAGAACGGGGTGAAGGAAGAGGGTGAAATTTGCATTCACTATCCGCCGCACCTTAGCACTCGCCTTCAGGTACTATTCGTACACGGCTTGTGCTGCGGTTGCTGGCGGATTGATCGGCTGCTAAATTTACCTCGATGACTCGGTTCATTAAGCAGCCATCAAAAAATCCTAAAGCAGACATTTGGATGGCCTACCTTAGGATCTAAACGTGGCAGTATACCCTATTTATAGCCTTTTGTCAAGTATTATAGGGTTAACAAACGCTATCAATCAGAGGATGTTGGATTGAAATTTCCCGACACAATTGGACCAGGAGTTGCCATTCTCTACCGAAGGAGGTGCCCAGATCGCCCCAATGTCCGTGAGGCTCGTGATACCGCGGTCATAGTATTTGGTTTTGATATACTTGGATACCCAGGAAATAGCATGAGGCCAGCTATCAAAGGCTTTTCCCTGGTTTTGCCCGGTATAGACAGCGATCCCCCAGGCATTGAATTCATCTTTTTTGGGCATCTTTTTGCCGAGATTTGATTCACACATAGCAATTGCCACCACCAACCGGAAATCTATACCATTACGGTCCGACTCCTGGACGATCAACTCCGCGAAAGGTGCCATGGGAGAGGAATGCTCATCAAGAAACGCGGCGAGCAGAAGTGCGCGGGAATCACCGGCAACCACGGAAGCGCCCAGTATTTTAGCCGTGCCTGCGCTCATACTCGTGATATTGGCACTGGCAACAGAGGTCAAATTGGAGGCCTGCACGCTCCTGCCTTCGATATAGAGCGATCGAAGCAGGGCGAGGTTGAGAAGTAGCAGCACCAATGTCAACGGAAACCACACACTGATAAGCAGGAGCTTCCTGATCATAGATTCCATGCTCCCATATGAGGGTTGGTGTGTCAAGTAAACCCTGCACCCACAGCCTTTCGGTTGGGGCCTTAGGGTATTTCGATTTTCGTCTGTTTATCAGATCAACAATCATACGAACGTGGCATTGGGTGCGGGGTAAACGAGCCCATGATATAATCTTTGAGAAAGCGCCCATAGCTCAACGGATAGAGCAATAGTCTTCGGAACTATTTATGCGGGTTCAATTCCTGCTGGGCGCGCCCGGGGCGCATAGCTCAACGGTAGAGCATTTCCCTCTTAAGGAAGTGGTTGGAGGTTCGAATCCTCCTGCGCTCACAATTAAATAATCTCATCCTTTTTGATCCGTACGAAGCGGATCCATTCCTCAGCGACCTCAAAGATGACTTTAAGCGGCGCTTCCAGAATAAAATCAAAGATAAAGATAAAGATATTTATTTTCGCAATTTCCCGCGAGAGAAGGTGGCCGGCGCGAAGGATAGGAAGGAAGAAAAAGTCCACCAGCGGCTCGAGGATCCCCTGCCGGTCGACCATTTCATACTCTTTTGCGGATAGCCGGATCCGGTAGGCAAAGAATGTGATAAGTGCCACAAAAAACAGGAATATCGTTTCGCTTGCTACACTGAAATGCATCGACTTGAGACCCCAATGGATAAGTCCAAACGTGATCGCGTAGGTGACGAGATAAAACACGGAAAAAACGGTCGCAAGAAGCGGTCGCTTTTCCGGGATCTTGCCGATAAAGGGATTGGGCTGGTCCTTGAGCGCTTCGAAGCGAAACACTATGGTTTTAATCGCTTCGATCAGACGGCGGGTATTATCGCCCCCTGGCACGGCAAAAAATCCCGCAACGAGAAAAAGGAGGACAGGCGGAAACAGGGTGTTTATTCCGAGCGGCAGATAATCTATCCTTTTGGCAACGTAGAGGTCATAAGGGACTTCAAGCGCAAGGGCAAATACCATTTTCGTGAGAAAGATGTAAATGAAGCTGCGCACCACTGCGCGGCGTACTTTTCCGGCTATTTCGTGATACCGACGGGAAGCAATCTCCGCGAGCTTTTGTTCAAACTGCGTCTGGTCCTCGATGATGCTTCGAGCTTTGTCTCCTACTTCCATGAAAAAATCCCGCAAAAGGAGGTACGGCGGTGTCTGGCTGCGGACATAGCGGAACAGTCGGTCAAGGTTGGGGTCTCGGAAACTTTTTGCTATAAGGGTAACGGTCGAGATTAACCGATCGCGTTTCTCGAGAATACCTTGGGAATCCGCGGAAAACCAATCTGGATAAATGACGCGCAGGAGATGGTACGTCACGAGCGCGTCATCGCTGCCGGCATACGCACGCTCAACGGCAATATAGACGAGCATATTGGTATACTCAGGATCGGCGTGCTCCAAGGCCACTTTGGGACGGATCGCTTGGTAAAAAAAGTTTGTGAGTGCGATACGCGTTCGGGCTGATACGATAATCTCTTCTATCTCCGAGGAAGCGAGTCCCAGGAGCGTATCCCAGGAAACGGGCAGCGGTCCCCCATGCTGTTTGAGCATGAGATAGCGCTCAATGATGGAACGGATGACAGCAATTTTCTCGTTATCTACCAGAGAGGAGTCTACGTAGCGTGCCCAGAGAAGCTCGACCACGAGCTGCTCAGCGATGTTTGCGGCAGTTCCACCCAACATAACGCGGCGTTTGAGAATGCGCTCTATGGCAGCTCTTCGAATCAAGTGATCGGCGCGGAACTCCACGGCGTTGCGGGCTTTTTCATAAAGGACGGCAAGGATGGAGACGGTCCGGCTTACATCTACGCGATCCGTTTCTTTGGATATGGACGTTGGACGTTCAAATTCGGTGACCAGCGCATCAACGACCGGGGATAATGCCATAATATTATTATACACCATTTGTGTACATAGAACGCACGATTTATAAATACCTTTTACTGAATCATTCACATTAACGCGATCCGCTTCACGAACTGGCGTTTATGATGATACGATATGTTTCCGTAAATATCCGACAGTCCATGTACAATCATGGACATGAATACA